>JBBTYP010000009.1:0-9868 GCA_038061715.1 Patescibacteria group bacterium | reverse complement strand
GCGACAGTAGTGGCTGATGTTTCGGTGGCCACGGCTTTTATGTCTTCGTTCCCAACTGCTGCGGCAGTTGTTACCTCTTCTTTAACTTCAGTCACAGTCTCAGCAACTGCTTCCATTTCTGTTACCTCAGGGACAACTGGTGTCACAGTGTTTTCTGTTTGTTGTTCTGGTTCATTCATAGTAAGAAATAATTAAAGTATTTGTAGAAAAAAACCACCAGGGTGAAATCTAACCCTGGAATTGTACACTACCCCGCCTACAGTGACAAAGCTTCACCGTGCCGAGAAGCCCAGCCAGCCAACACCACGGCGGTCGCCGCCGCCGCGTTAAGCGACTCGCAACGAGGGTGAATTGGAATAGAGAGTAGTTCGTCACAGAGTTCTTTCGTCTTTTCTCGCAAGCCTGAACCCTCATTACCGAGCACAAATACCGTTGGTTTGGGGTAGGTTTCGGAGCTGGTTTTGGTCGTACCTTCCCCTTCAAGACCATATACCCAAAAGCCACTATCTTTTAAATCACGTAAAACGGTATTTACGTTAGGTATAGTAACCAGTGGTATCCGAAACGCCATACCAGCCGACACCTTGACCACTGTACCCGTCACTGGCGCTTGATTGTGAGGCGGAATTAGTACTCCAGCCAAACCAAAAGCAGCGGCCGAGCGAATTACCGCTCCGACATTATGTGGATCCTGTACTTCTCCTAGTACCAAGAGGGCGGTGTGAGGTGTGACTTTAAGCGTTTGTTTAAACTCTTTGTATGGGATAGTTAGTTTGTCTGGGCGAATACCAATCACAATTCCTTGATGAGCCGACTTCGAGGACACGCCTCGCGGCGGATTTTTCTCATTAAGAATCTTGAATTTTACTGTCTTATGGTGTTCCAACAGCTTCACAACCGTCGCATCAGCAAAATCTGCGGCTAAATGCACCTCTACCACCACATCTGGTCGCTCCTTAAGCACCTCTCTAGCCGCATGCTTTCCAAAAATATACTCAATCTCTATTTTGTCCGTACCCTTTTTCATATTGGCCATCGTAGCACGTTTCAGAGCCTTTTCTTACTATTGACTTTTCTGTATGCGATTAATCGCTACATTTTTTGAACGATTACAAAACCTACCGATTAATCGGTGGGTTTTGAGACAAGTAATGTCAAACATCAGAGCTGTGTCATGTGCCTATTTTAGGGCGTAACGTTACGCTGTTGACTTATTTAATCAGTCGTGTTATTCTCTTCGCACGCTTTTGTCACTTGTGTGGGGCCATTAGCTGCAGACGTTTCGCCATTCTGGCTTCCCTTCTGATTTATCTACCTGCACGCCCCGAGGCCTCCACAGTGCCTCACTAATCTTATATAAATGCAAACAAACAATTCTAGACGTCCCGCTACGGGACGCCGTCCTTCTTCTGGTTTTTCTAGTAAAACTCGCACGCAAAGTGACCGACCAAGTTTTAACCGTACTAGCGGTGGTGGCGATCGCCGTCAATTTGGTACTCGTCGTCCCTCCTTTGCTGCCCGTGGTGGCGCTCGCCCTCAAGGTGGTGGCCGTGGCCGCAAACAACCTACCTTTGACCCTTCTCAATACATCAACAAGAATCCCGTCGACGCGAGTGTAGAAGAGGTGGTCTACACCCCTAAGCACACTTTTCGTGACTTTAAGTTAAATCAACAAATTGCTGATAACGTACTTGGACTAGGAATTGAAAATCCGTCACCAATTCAAGATCAAATCATTCCTCTTATCCTCGAAGGTAAAGATGTAATTGGTCTCGCTGAAACCGGTACTGGTAAGACGGCGGCTTTCTTACTTCCACTGATCGATAAGACGATGCGAGAAAAGAATCAAGTAACCTTGATTCTGACCCCGACCCGTGAGCTGGCTCTTCAGATAGAAGTAGAGTTTCGTAAGTTCGGTGCTGGTCTAAAGCAATTCTCAACCACTTGTGTGGGCGGTACTAACATCAACCCGCAACTGCGTGCCCTCCGTCGCCAAAACCACTTTATCATCGGCACTCCTGGTCGTATTCTCGACCTAATTGAACGAAAGGCCTTGCGCCCAAGCATCGTAACCAATGTCGTACTTGATGAAGCTGATCGAATGCTCGACATGGGATTCATCCATGACATGCGAAGAATTTTGGCTGATGTATCAAAAGATCGACAAACTCTTTTCTTCTCTGCCACCATGACTACCGAAGCGGAACGCTTGGTCAATGACTTTATGCGTAGTCCAAAAACTATTTCGGTTAAGAAAAAAGATACTACCAATAGCATCGCACAAGACGTTGTACCTTACGAGCACGTTCACAAATTTGACACCTTGCTCGCTCTCCTTTCTAAGGACGAACTAAAGCGAGTGATTATCTTTGGGGCAATGAAACATAGTGTAGAAAAACTAGCCCAAGAGCTCTACAAGAATGGAGTTAAGGCTGAGTCTATCCACGGCAACAAAAGCCATGGTCAGCGACAGCGCTCACTAAACGCTTTCAAAAGCGGGCAAGCGCGAGTGTTGGTAGCAACTGATGTAGCCGCTCGTGGTATCCACGTCGACAATGTCACCCACGTGATCAACTACGATCTACCAAACACTTTCGACGACTATGTGCACCGCATTGGTCGTACTGGTCGCGGAACGAAACGTGGTCAAGCTCTGACCTTCGTACCAAAACACTAGACGATCTAATAAACAGCGGCGGCCCCTTGGGGCCGCCGCTGTTTATTCACAGTTTGACAGTCTGCACACTTGGGTGCAAAGTACGTCAGGAACACTGTATTCGGAGGGTCTGCTATGGATAAGCTCAAAGCCACTGATTATGCCGTAATGTGCGTTCTTATACTTTTCATTTTTCTAGCTGGATATCATGGTCAAACTGAACCAGTTGGCAAAGACACCCCTGGAGGATATTCACGCTGGAGTAATATGCATGATCCTTATTATCATGTCTGTGAAAGACGGAAACACATTCGGTGTGTGTAAAGAAACCGGCGCTTGGCGCCGGTTTTACCTTATTATTCATCGTACTCTCGTACTTCATTCAAGTTTAAAATTCCTTCTTGGTGGAGTTGTTCTTGGATTTGCGACGCTTTTACAATCCCTTCACGAATCACGCACAAAATATCGTCAATCGTTCCTTCTCGGCCGCTACTCACGAGGAACCACTTAACGCGGGCGTATTCATTTAGACTGTATAGAAGTTGTCTATCCATACAATTTAATAATAACGTAGTTTGCTAGCTAAAAAGGTACCTGGTGGTTATAACTTCCCATCATCCTACCTTACTAGCCAAGCTAGTTACCCTGTCTGATAGTCTATTTTTCTTTCCGGCGGGTAGATTTCACCTTTTTGGGCTGAGCGAGCACCTCGTCAATTAGGGCCGTCTTGCTCTTAAAGTGTCGCACTCGCGGAATAATTACTCCAGCCACACCAGAAATAAAAGCAATGCTATAGAATCCGAAACCGATTAACATCCCGACCGCTCCAGCAAACCAAACGCTAGCGGCAGTGGTCAGATTGCGCACATTACTATCACCGTTTTTTAAGATCAGACCAGCTCCCAAGAAACCGATTCCTGAAACTATCTGAGCAGCAATCCGAGACTCCGAAGCCGGGTCGACTGTCATGGAAAGGAAGGTGAAAATCATCGAACCACCCACGACAAACATATTGGTACTAATACCAGCGTCTTTGTGGCGTAGTTCCCGCTCCGCCCCCATGATGTAACCGAGAAAAAGACTAAGGGCCAAAGCCTCCAGGAAAGTAATGGTAAGCGGATCAATGCTAGCGAAAAAATTGATAATATAATCTAGGTACGGAGCGATATTTTCCATAGTAAATTAAGTATAGCAAGTTGATGTCTTTATTTTCTAAAGAGTTGTTGAAAGAAAACCACCGCCAGAGCCTTCGGCTCCAGCGGTGGTTTTCTTTATTCCTAAAACTCGTCGAGAGCGTCATCGATGAGGTCAAGTGCCTCGTCGATCAAATCTTCCGCCTCAGACTCGTCGTTATCGTCAAGGGCAGTCTCCGCATCATCAAGTAGGTCTTCGGCTTCGTCGAGCAAATCTTCGGCATCACCAGTATCATCACCATCAGCATCGGCATCATCGAAAGCATCCCAAGCGTCATCAAGTTCGTCGAAAGCATCGTCAAGATCATCCTCGACATCACTACTGTTTTCACCAATGGCATCTTCGGCTTCATCCACCAGGTCATCGGCTTCTTCAGCCAAATCAAGGGCATCTTCGTAGTCACCATCTTCAAAAGCAGCGGTAGCTTCGTCTAGGGTATCGTCAGCTTCGTCTAGTAAATCTTCAGCGTCACTTGTAGCTTCACCATCGGCATCGGCTTCTTCGATTGCAGTCTCAACTTCGTCAATCCGGTCTTCGACTTCATCGATTAAATCTTCCGACTCACTTTTTTCGCTTGAGGCTCCTGCATAGTCAAGAGCATCATCCGCGTCTTCTTCGGCCTCGTCAATCAAATCAAGCGCTTCATCATTGTCGCCATCAAAGAAGGCGCGTAGGGCTTCATCAAAAGCGTCTTCCGCTGACTCCAAAGAATCTTCCGCGTCAGATTTATCGTTTCCTTCGTCCATATCATCAATATCATCTTCAGCCTCGTCAATCATTTCTAGGACAGCGGCCAAGCGATCTTTTACTTCTTCGTCGTCGTCACTGCTGTTGTTTGATCCCTGACTATTCTTCAGCTTGGCTATCTCTGCTTTCAACTCAGCGATTTGCTTGAGGAGTGAGGTGGTGTCAGCCCCTAGATTAGAAGGATTACTAGGAATAGTTGGTGTGCTGCCTCCATCAGCTAAGAGAGTTGTGTATTTTGCTCGTGACTTGGCACCAAAGTAACCAGTTGGCGGTATGATGCCATTAGCGTTTTGCCAACGAATTACCGCTTTTTGGGTCAGAGTTTTAAATTCGGTAGTTTCTTTTCCTTTAGAGCCCACGCCTTCGGTGGCGACAGTGTACCCCGCACCATTGAGGTACTGCTGGAGACACTTTACATCTTCACCCATCGAACCTACTTGTAAGTCTTTAGTAAAGGTACAGGCTGCAAAGGTGGTGTTAGGGATAAAAAACGCTACGCCAAGAATAGCTAGTACGAAATACAATCGTACGTCTTTAATAATATTTGTATGCATATACTTATAGTATAACGCAACTTGTTTTTATGTCGATAATTTTAAAGGTTTTAATTTGTGACACCCAAGAGTCGTTTGGTTTCACCTTGAAAAGCTGCTGTTTCTTCGCGCAAAATCTCAGCAAAAAGTGGGTAGGCCTCCAAAGCTCTTTCAAAGAGATTATCGTCTTCGTTATGGGTTTCCAACCAAAGTTCAAAGGCTAATCTTTCGTCAGGGAGTATCGAAACAATAAACTTTGTCACGGCACTTTCAATAATGAGTGTGCCCACACTCAAAAGGAAGTCTTCTTGCTCTTCTACCGACATCTCCTTGAGTCCAAGAATTTCTTCTATGTCACCAGGTAGTCTTTTTGTTGTTATTAGTGAAGTGTTCATGGTTTGATTGTCTTAGCAGTCTCAAGCGAGGCGATAAAGGCGGTTCTAGCAACACTCTCAAATCTATCAGTCGGGTTGATTACAATACCTTGTTTTTGCCACAGCAGCAGTGCTTCTTTCCAAGCGGTATAATCTTTAATATCAATACTGTCATCGGCTAGCTCGTTAGCCAAAGTGACTTCGTCAGCCTTGGCTAATTCATTAAATTCAGCCACGGAGTATGGCCCGAAGAGCTTAAAAGCATCGGCCTGGTTAGGGGTGCCCCCAAAAATAAAACTGAATAGGCCGTTCCCTGGAACTGGGCCTTGGATCTTTTCAACAAAAAGCTTTTCGAAATCCGCTTCAAATCTAGGGTAGCCGCCAGAATAACCCTGCGCGTAGTCGTTAATTTTTTCTAAGGAGACAGTTACGCTTTTCTCTGGTGATGTTACCCCAATCTTGGCTTCGGGGTTTGACTGAATCGGAGCACTCGCGGTTTCATCTGTCGGGACAGCCTCTGGTGTCGCTTCCACATACAATCCTTTCTCTTTAGCAATTTCTTCCGCGAGTTGATTGAGTTTATCGACATCTACCGCGGCCCCGACTTGTAGATTATCAGCTGTTGCTCCAAAGCCAAGTTCGGTACGTAGAGCAGCGTCACTATTCACCCGTTCCGCCAGGAGAGCAATCAGTTTTTGCTTGTCTCCTTCCGCGACATGATCGAGATAGGTCGGTTTACCCGCCTTTGTCTGACCCTCCATAATATCCCAAAGATTATCGCCCCTTTCTGCTTCGTAAGAAGTTTTCTGGTCCTCTAAAGTAGCCTCGGACTTATTACCATCACTGGCACCAGCAGCTTGCTCTGCTTCAGTGACTTTTTTATCAAGCTCATTAAGCTTTGCTTCCAGTTCTTCTGCCGAAGGACTATCACCAGCCGCAGACTCTGGAGTCGCTGGTGCGTGGGCTTCTGTTGGTCTAACTAGTGGCTGTGTGTCCCGCACATCAATCTCAATATTTTGCGTTACCCCAGCTTCGTCTGGTGTTAAAGAAAGACTTTTCTCTGCTCCAAGGCCAGCCCTTTCAGGTGTCGAGTCACCACCAAATCCTTCCATTACTGCGCCCGCTGCGGCTCCGACTAACAGACCAGTCCCGATAGCAGTAGCTAAAATAGTCATGATTCTCTGTTGAGTCGCCACATCGACATTACTATATAAATTAGAGAGTGTTTGATAAATGTGCTCTAGGTCTTCTTCTCTTAAGGTGTTGTCTCTTAAATAGTTCTCGATTGAGGTAACTTCTGCCTCATAATCTTCCTGTACTAACATTCCGATTTTATTAACTCGAGCATCCATTTTGTTACCAACATAGGTAGTTGATACAGCAGCTGCAGTGCCCCCGATAGCTGAACGAGTCCACCAAGCTGCCCCTGCCACCACCCCAGCGAGCCCTCCAGTCATTGTCACAACAGCAGCTGCCCCAGCTGCCCGGGCGTAATGCTTAGCATTTTTATTCTTCTTAAAAAATTCGGTGAATTTATTTGATTTAAAATTCAAGTCCTCAGCCGCCTGTGTTTGGAGTTCTCTTTGCGCATTAAAAGTATTCAAGACAAGTGTTCGCGCCAATAGACGATTATAACGGTCCAATATCTTATCCGAGACATCATGGCGATTTCTCTTTAAAACTTCGTTACGAAACAACAACACACTACGTCCGCAATCACTATAATTCGCCGTGGCCATAAACATTTCTTCACGCATAACTACGATTTCTGGCGGAAGTTCGGGCTTAAACCCAAACGATGCTTTCAGTCGAGTTAGATTTCTATTGAAAAAACCTTGCTCAGCCAAACTAGCATAATACGCCTTTGCCGCGTCGTGATACTCATTATGTTTAGTCTCGTGCAGTTCTTTCGCTTCAAGCCAACTCTGACGAGTTTTCTCATACATTGGATCGTCGTCTAACGAGACGATCTCGTCTGGATAAACCTCGCCCTGCCTGAGAGGAGTGGCCAAGCTAGTTGGATCGCCAGCGTCATTGTCCGCTGTTTCTTCCGTCGGCTCCACCCAAGCTCGATAATCTTCGATTCGCTCTGGTGTTAGTGTGGTTTTTTCTGCTGCTGGAAATAACTCTTCGGGGTTTTGATGCGACATCATTACTCGATGCTTACCACCTGGTAAAGGGTAGGCAGTCACTTTTAAAGGCAGCGGGGTTGTGGTCCTCTTGCTATCGGGCTGAAGAGAGACATCGCCTCTTTGGGTAAATGCCCCGTCTGTGTCGACCGCACTAAAACCTTGTTCTTCTTTGAAACCGGCATCGAACCAGCCAGTACGCACTTTTTCATTGTCAATTTCAACCTCTGGTGGCTCAAATCCAATCGGACCATCGTTCTTTCCCCACACTTGTTTCAACTCACCCGCCGCACCTGAGACAATACCCTGTTCTGACTGTTGATTCTTATCCCACCAGCCAGTCTTTTTATCAAAAACTTGTTCTTCTGTATCCGTGTCTCCGCTAAGAAAAACGTTTGTCATTTCTCGCAGCAGACTAAGATTTTTGGAGAAATCCTCGGCTTTGGCTTCGACCAGATCGTCATCTTCACTTTCTGTAAGATCTCTAAGTTCACGAATGAGTTCATTTACGAAGGTATAGTGCCGCCTAATTCCTTGGTAAAATTGCTCTACTTCTCTCGTGTCTCCACCAGCATCTTCCACTGTCATTCGGTACTCATTTACCTCCCGCAGCCAACCATTTATCGACCCCTTTACTTTGTCGAGTCCCTCTAAAGTAAAAGGGTCGACTTTGTCTTGATCTTCCGTTGTTTGTTGTCTTTCTTCGGTGTGCTTAAGTTCGTTCAAAACGTCTAATTCTGAATTAAAGGTGGCGTCATCTGTCACCGTAACGCGGGCGGTTCCAGGTTCGCGCAACGACGAAGAAATTTCTATGATTTCACCACCATCTTCCTCTGGATGATAATGTTGCAGTCTCTCGCTCATAAGTGACTAAAGTATAACAGCAAGAAGACCTTTTCTATCGTTATTAAGTGGACTGCTACCGCTCTTAACCCAAAAAATAAGTAGTATAATTAGACTATTACCCTAAGTAAAAGCCTACTCATGACAAAAGCAGAACTCCGTCAAACCGTTATTAATTTCCTCAATAATCACAAAAAGGCTGTCTTTGCTATTCTTGATAATGACGGACTCCCGACAACCTCACTCATGCTTTATGTAATTGATGATGAGATGAACGTGTACTTTGGCACCCGTAAAACCTTTTCTAAATACGGCAATCTACAAAAAAATACGATTGTTTCCCTCTCTGTGATTGAGGAAGTACTAGACCCGCTCAAGGTAGTCGACCTCCGCGGCACCGCTGTAGAAATCTCTTCTGAACAGACAAGTGAAATTCATACTTTTTTCAAATCCAAAAATCAATCGAAGTACTACGTGGAAGGAGCAGAAGATTTTGTGATGTTTAAACTGACACCAGACTTTGTCCGCTGGCTTGATGCCACCAGCGGCCAGCTCTCCATTATCGATATCCACGAAATGGCTGATTAGTGAGGAAAGGCGACCCGTATGGATCGCCTTTTGTCACAGTACAAAATGTACTTGTTGTAGCAGCCACTCTGTGACGGCCGCTATTTGTTCCGCGCTTAGTTCCTTGCGAGAAACAAATTGCGTATTCACACTGGTAACATATTCCTCTTTGCTAACGCGTCTAGTCACCTGGAACCAGGCGACAAATTTCTCTGTAGCGGCAAGCCTAAGCTCCAATCTTGATTCATTGGGCTGGCTTGAACAGACGCAGACTACTAACCCTAGTGCGTTCAAGTTTTGCATCAGTGACCTCCTGCTGAACTATCCTAAAATTTGATTATACCTTAAAAATCTCGTACTGCCAGAAGGTAACTGTGTTCGAGCAAATATCACTAAACTTTGATAAAAAAGCCACCCCTATAGCGGGGTGGCTTCGGTCAGCTAACTAAGTCTCAGCTGAAAACGCTTAGTGCTTACCCTCAGCGAGCGAAACGCATGAGATGGAGTCCCGTCTGCTTTGTTGTGGGCAGGATACTTTACTCGCTTAGCTTCCACGTCACGCCCTTGATAGGAAAAATTCCTTTAATAGTTGAATCGCTTCGTACCCCAGACACTACTAGTTTCAGGGTATCACCGACAGAGTCTGAAACATCACTAGCCATCGTTGCTTTTAGGGTAAAGAGTCGCGTTTCCTTGGATTTGAGAGTGAGTGTAATCGGAATCAATGCTTCGCCAGACGTAAATGGTGAAGTTCCGAGTTTACCCACCTGTCCCTTGGCTAGTTCAGTGTCATCGATAGCGGTAAGACGGAAAACAGCATCCGTT
>JBBTYP010000008.1:0-18937 GCA_038061715.1 Patescibacteria group bacterium | reverse complement strand
TAAAGAAGCGCCAGACTACTCATGTGCACACCGAGAACATGGGCCACTACAACAAGCACTACTTCGTGTCCCAGCTTTCCTCTTTTCGCGGATTGGCACCGCTTAGTCTAGAGTACGAGGAGACCCGGGTGTTTGCACAAGATGAGCTAATGTGGCTGCCCTCTTTCCACCCCCTGTACCGTGAGAATTATCTGCGGCACATAAGACCCTTTATCGACCAACTATGAGCCGAACGGCACACCCGTCCGGCTCTCTTTTTTTTCTTGTATTTTCTGGTAGTATTGAATGAACAAACGAGCGCGTAGCGTGACTATTGTGAATTTTGCTGGAAAATAATGACTGAAAGGAATATATTTTCTGTATGCAACGCAACAGCAGGCGCTTAGCCAGAATCGACCTCCTAGGGAGATTATGGCTGTAGCGAGCTGTAACAGTAGTGATAGATGTAGTTATGGTACTATTCTCGTCAATAAATCAATAAATTATGGAACTCAATCAAAAACCAACCGAAACAACCAAGTCACAACTCGTACCGATGGTAATTGAAAAGACCCAAGGGGGTGAGCGTGCCTTTGACATTTTCTCTCGACTTTTAAAAGAGCGAATTATCTTCGTCACTGGCGGTATCGAAGATTATATGGCCAACCTCATTGTGGCCCAGCTTCTATTCCTGGAAGCCGAAGATTCAAAGAAAGATATTTTCTTATACATCAACTCACCTGGAGGAAGCGTGACCGCCGGCCTCTCAATCATCGACACCATGCATCACATCAAACCACCAGTGGCGACTGTTTGTGTTGGTATGGCCGCCTCAATGGGTTCTCTCATTTTATCTCAAGGACAGAAAGGCAAACGCTTTGTCCTTCCTAATGCCGAAGTGATGATCCACCAGCCATCGGGCGGTGCTTATGGTCAGGCTTCAGATATTGATATTACCGCCAAGCATATCTTGAAAACTCGCGATCGACTCAACAAGATGCTAGCCAAAGCTACCGGACAAAAGTTAACCAAGATCGAACAGGACGTCGACCGCGACTTCTTCATGGACGCCGAAGAGGCTTTAACTTACGGCATTGTTGATCAGATATACAAATAATCGGGTTATTGTAATGGTTGAAAGTTTAAAAGTGGTGGTGGGCAAATTCCCCCCACCACTTTTCTGTACAAAACTTGATTCTTCTAGTACAGTGCAGCTGTACAACCTTTACGAAACTAAGCACCAACAACCATGCCTACAGGGATATTTACGGTTGCGTTGGCCTTTGCATTATTCATCGGGGCTGGAGCTGGATATTACCTCAGATATCTCCATGCCTTGTCCAAAAAATCTTCACTTGAACTGCGACTGAAAGAACGTGAGTTAGACGCCGAGCAGAAGGCACTCACGATTGTTGAAAAGGCGGAAGAAAAAGCGGAGACACTCATGCAAGAGGCAAAGCAAAACCAAAAGCACCAAGCAGAAAAAGTCGAACAAAAAGAAGCTCACCTAACTAAGCGTGAGGAATTTCTTGATAATCGCCAAATGGACCTAGACTCACAAAAAGAGTCGCTCCAAACTAAAATTGAAGAGATCAAGTCAATTAAAACTAGAATTGACGAGCGTCAACTTGAAGTTGAAAGCAAAATCGAAGAAATGGCTGGTCTTACTAAAGAAAAAGCTTTTGAAAGACTAATTATGAAAGTGGAGGAAGAAAGAGCGGACGATCTACGCGGACGCCTCCAAAAGATTGAACGAGCGGGAGAGGAAATATATGAGGAAAAGGCGACTAATCTCCTATTGGCCGCTATTCACCGAGTTGGCAACAATATCCCGACCAACGTCATGACGGCTCACGTTGAGATTCCCAGCGACGACCTTAAGGGTAAGGTGATCGGAAAGGAAGGCCGCAATGTTCGAGCCTTTGAACGTGCCACTGGAGTTGATGTTCTTATCGATGAGTCTCCAGGCTACATTGTACTTTCGAGCTTTGACCCAGTCCGACGCGAGATTGCTCGGGTAGCGCTTGAAGCACTGCTTAAAGATGGTCGTATCCAACCAGCCAAAATTGAAGAGATGGTAGAAAAGGCTCGCAACGAAGTGGCGAAAACGGTCAAGGCTATGGGTGAAAAGGCGGCGTATGAAGCTAAGGTACCAAATCTTCATCCAGATCTTGTTATGATTCTCGGCCGTCTTCATTTCCGTACTAGCTACGGCCAAAATGTTCTCTGGCACTCTGTCGAAATGTCACACATCGCTGCTATGATTGCCGAAGAAGTGGGGGCTGATGTCGGAGTCGCTCGGGCTGGTGCTCTCCTGCATGATATTGGTAAGTGTGTGAGCCAGGAAGTAGCCGGTACACATGTCGAAATCGGTATCCGTATTCTAGAAAAGTACGCCGTTGATAATGCTGTAATTCTCGCCATGCGCGCTCACCACGAAGAGTACCCCTACGAAACACCCGAAAGTATCATCGTCCAGGTGGCCGACGCTATCTCCGGCGGTCGCCCTGGCGCTCGTCGCGACTCAATCGAAAACTACATTAAGCGACTATCTGACCTTGAAGGTATCGCAACCGCTCTTGCTGGTGTAGACAAAGCTTTTGCTATCGCCGCTGGTCGTGAAATCCGTGTTTTGGTTAATCCAAGTACCATGAGTGATCTGCAATCAACCGCGCTGGCGCGCACCATTGCCACCACGATTGAAGAGCGCCTCCGCTACCCCGGCGAAATCAAAGTCCACGTCATCCGAGAGACTAGAGTTATCAGTTACGCGCGGTAAGGTAGTAGTTATACAGAGAAGTCCCGTCACACTATGCGTGGCGGGACTTTACTTTATTTATTTTTAAGAACTAGGTTTGCCTTTTTAGCAACTTTGTAAGCAAGTAGTAGACATCTCCCCGGAAAACCGGCTGGAATTCGCACCTTACATTGCAGGTTGCGGTTGACGTCTCGGGCCAGTACCCTTAGCACCTCCATACTCTTGATGTTTCTAATTTTTAAAACTAAGTGAGGCTTTATAATGTTGTGGCTCCTTAAAAAACAACTCGAAGAGACAGCCGACCAGAGCTATCATATATTTTTCCTATAGGAAAAATATATGATACCTGTAATTGATAAAAATTACTTTCTCGCTACGATGAAGACAGTATAATTAAACTTCAAATCCTGAATCGATTCTTCGAGAATCTCTAGTCCGTAGAGTTCGGCAGCTCGCCTTGGAGCGATAACAGCGGTTGTATCAGGTAAGGTTCCATTGGCTAAGTCTTCAGCCGCTTTAGCTGTATCAGCATAGGGAGCAACTTCACACTCGGGCCAGGTACGCTTTAAATACATGCGACACTGCTTTAGGGCTTGGTCATGCGAAGCAATGGTGTTGATATGTGAAGCGGTCACATGAGGCTTCACCAGTAGCATATGATGCACATCCAGCTCAAACATCTGTTCAATGGCAAAGTTATGCTTAGCCATAGCATAGACAGCCTCAATCACAATCCCCCCGTTGCTATTCTCAATCGGGAAAATCGCTCTATCTATTTCACCTTTATTTAAAGCCGTCAAAACATTCTCAGCCGAAATCAGCGGGAGGATTTTTGCACCAGTAACGCCTATTTTCTTTATGTATAATTCGCCTGCTTGCTCGGAAAAGCTTCCCTGCGCGCCCATAACACCAATTTTCATAGCTCGCATCATACACCACTTTAAAATTGCTCAATTTATTACGACATAAAAATACAAACCTGGGTAGTCGTGGCATTAGAAAAGCGTTGCTATATAATAACGACAGCCATTTTAAGGCACCGTGCGAGCAAACGCTCACCACAAAATTAATCGCCGTATAAAATTAATTTCTGAATACTATGAACAAAGCAGATATCATCAGCAAGGTACACGAGGTCCTTGGTACTACAAAAGCAGACGCTGAGCGTGCAGTAGACACTGTATTTGATAGCGTTGAAAAAGCTCTTAAGGACGGTACCCAGGTATCAATTGCTGGATTCGGTATCTTCGAAGCGAAGATGCGTGCCAAGCGTGAAGCTCGCAATCCCCGCACTGGAGAAACTGTAACCGTCGCTGCTATGCGCGTGCCAAAGTTCCGAGCGGCTAAGGCGCTTAAGGATTCTGTGAAGTAATCCCTTCTCTTGAAAAACGGTGGGGCGCAAGCGCCCCACCGTTTTTCTTTTCCCCCTCTTCTCCACACTTTCCTTTAATCAAAGCATGTTACAATTGACAACGTAGCGGAGGTAATATCGCTATGCGGAAATACGAATAGTATTCTCGCTATTTCCCATCACACACTGTAAGAGCCCTCTAGCCGGGGCTTTTACGTTTTTGAGATTCTGGTAATTCTAATGGTTTGTGCTAGAATCGTGTCACTAAACCGCGAGTGTAGTTTAGTGGTAAAACAACTGCCTTCCAAGCAGTGGTCGGGAGTTCGATTCTTCTCACTCGCACAGATATTAGAGGGCCGGTTTTATACCGGTTTTTCTAATGTCTGAAGGGTGAAGCAAGCAAACTGCTTTGCTTACGTGAAGAATCGAAAGCCGCAATGATGCCGTAAGGCGAACGAGGCGGGGTCGAGAACACTTAGTAGATTTGGAGTCGGAGGCGAACAAATATACTTAGTGATTCGTGACCGATTCTTCTCACTCGCACAGATGAAATTAGCGCCTTACCGGCGCTTTTTTCGTTCGATTCTTTAACTAAATCCGCTATTCTAGCCACTCAGCAAGTTTGTTTTGATATTCCTCAATTTGTTCAGTTGTTGGATTACTTTTCATAAATCCATGTATAAAACCTTTCGCCTCCCAAGTTTCGGCATTAAAAGCAGAAACAAACGGATCAGTACTTGTCTTAGGACAACTCTCATCAAACTCATGTGTTAAAACATACGCGTCACCCCTGAAGTGAGCGGCTTCTGCCAGAACAGGATGATTAGTGAAGTTTTTAGGGTCTGCTCGATACTCGTTTCTTATTTGTTCACGATCTAATTTACGCCACGGCGTATGCAAGTCTTTCGGATCATAGTTTGCCGGAACCCTAAGAATCATTTTTCTTATTTCACGCACACTAGGTAACATCGCTGCAAAGAAACCCCCATAACTGGTACCCACAACATCAATTGTTCGCTCTGGATATTTCTCCTTTATCCAATCGTACGCTCTCACAACTTCTGAAAAATTTTCTGCGATTGTAATGTCTTGTATATCAAACGGGCTTTCGCCGTGACCGGAGTAATCAATTACAAGCGCCGATGTCCCTGTTTTTTCTACAATTGCAGAAACTAGTTCAGTGTAATTTTTCTTGCTTGAGGTAAAGCCTGGAAGCACAAGCAGTACATTATCATTACCTTCATACCAGTCTGCTGCTATTTCATAACCAATACAAGGAATTGTGATTTTGTTCATACCTTTATCTTACCTGATTGGTATAAAAAGTTCGAACGTCGTTGAATAGGGTGCACAGAAAAAATGAGCCTATTTTGCAAGGCTCATTTTTTGTAGAGTAATCCAAAAAATATCCAATTTCGAATCTCTATTTACAAAATGTAAATATGTGGTAACATATTTATACATATTGTTAAGGAGAGTGACTGATGAAAATAGCAATTTGTGAGGTTTGCGGTAAGGAAGAGCCTACTGCACACAATCACGTTCTTCGGGGCCAGCGCCCCCAGCCGGAGCACCTAAGTTTTGTCGTGGGGACCTCTCACCTGTTTGAGAGCCCTTACGCTGTTGCGTCTCAATTGATGGCAGCAAAACTGGAGCTCAAAAAATACTTTCCAGGACGAAAGTTTGAGATCGTTCCTGGGATGTATCGATTTGTTCAGAACGAGTATTCCCCAATCAATTATCTCGTTCTCGAGGTAATTGATTGAACACCTACGCGAAAGCGGGAGAAACATCTTCCACTTTTTCGGTAGGTGTTTTCTCTTGCAAAAAAGTTCGAACATCGTTGAATAGGGTGCACACATCAAATAAAGCCGCTTCATAGCGGTTTTGTTTGTGTCTGAATTATTAAAAAACTTGCTAGTTTCGAAGTTTCTGGTATTTTTTTAATAGATAGCGAAAGGACTGATTATGCCTGATTCAAAGAAATCAGGTAGCCGCCTGATTAATTCAAAAATACATATAGCAAGAATCCTGCACGATTGCTGGAATGAGCCTCCAGAATGTAGCCACCACTCTATTTTTCCTGGATATGCCTACGAACGGGAAGTCTGGATCCACTGGTGGCGTGCCGAGTCTGGAAAGACTTTCAATAGGCTTGAGGTGCGTAAATTTCATCTTTCACCATCTTGCCAACCTGACCCAAATTTTTTCGAGTCAGAGACAGACGAATTAATTGAATACCAGGAGTTTTTGCTTGCCGCATAAATCTGGACCGCCCAAAAGGGTGGTCCTTTTTACTTATAAAATCCGAACCTTGTTGAGTGGGTGCCTAAAAAGCCACCCGGTCCTTTGGGCCGTGTTGCTTTTCTTTCTTAAACTTTCTTCTTTACCACCCGTCTTTTCTTCGGCTTCTTTTTTATAATATGAATATCTTGTTGGGGGAATGGGATCTTAATCTTGGCTTCATCAAGTACGGTCTTACAAAGCTCGGTTAATGCGTAATAATATTTTTGCTCATAGCCTGGCTCGTCGACGAAAACCCGTACATACAAATCGACACCTGAATCAGCCAGCTGCTTAACCACCACATGCGGAGCGGGGTCTTTGAGTACGCCCTTCATCTTCTTGAGCGCTAGCAAAAGGGCCTTTCTAGTGTATTCGACTGATTCTGTGTAGGGAATCCGCACCACGGTTGAAATTCGGAGTATGCCCTGTTCAGAAAAGTTAATTACAGGAGAAGTCGATACTGTCGCATTAGGGACACTGATACAGGTCCTATCTAGGGTGCGAATTTTTGTCGTGCGTAGAGAAATATCCATTACCTCTCCATAGTGGTCACCAATTTTAATCCAGTGGCCCTTGCGATATAGGTCGTCGATAAAAATGCCGAAGCCAGAAAAAATATTAGCGATGGTTTGCTGAGCGGCGAAACCAATGGCGAGACCTATCACTCCGACTCCGGCCAGTGCAGCGGTCACATTGACGCCCAGCTCACTTAAAATAAAAATGAGCGCGATAATGACAACAATTCCGCGATAAAGCGAGCGGACCGTGATTTTAATAAGTGAGGGCTGCATCGGTGTGCGTTTGAGAGCAGCCTCAAATATCCGAGCGGTGATGAAGTAAAAAACGACGGTAAAGAAAACGACGCTTAGAGCTGAAAGTACATTTGGAATAAAAGTCCATAAAGTATCGATGACAAACTGCTTGTCGATACCATAACGAAGGAGCACTTCATGCATATGTATCTAGTATAACGCATGTCTTGCAACTCAAAAATCCACTTTGTTTAAAATTTCCTTTACCCTTATGCTTGAGTGTTATACTACTACTATGGACATCATCGTGAATATCATTGTCTCTATTCTCACTGCATACCTGGCACTTACTAATTCGCTCGCGACGGGAGTCCAGTACATGATTGACTCTTTCGTTGAGACAGAAGAGTCGGCTGAAATGCCGGCCGAAACCTTAGAATCAATCCCGAGTTTTGCTAGCAGTATTCCAGACATTCTTCTTCGTAGCAATGAATATCAACAGGCGGCGTTGGTCGGCGCTACTGCTGGTCTTAGTGAGAGCGGGACTAACGACCCACTGTCTTCGATTGTAAATATTTTCTGTACCTTCACCACAGAGCACAGTATCAGGACCACGACGGGCACAGGGTTTTTCATCGATAGCGACGGTATTATTATGACCAATGCCCACATTGCTCAATTCCTCTTACTTGAAAAAACTGATGCTTTCGGCGACGCTAAGTGTACGGTGCGAATCGGCAGCCCCGCGGTAGCTCGTTACGAGGCTGAGCTTCTCTATATTTCTCCGACCTGGGTGCAAGAAAATGCAGCTTTGATCGATGACGCTGCACCGATGGGAACTGGCGAGCGTGACTACGCCTTGCTATACATAAGTGGTGATGTCGAAGCCTGGCCACTACCAGCAAGATTCCCAGCTCTTCCTTTTGATAGCGACCTCCTTCCTACTTCAGTGCGTGAAGCCAAAGTAATAGCGGCTGGTTATCCAGCCAAAGATCTAATTGAACAAGGTTCGGCCGCTGCCCTAAGAGGCAGAACAGCAGCTACGACGATCTCTGAGCTCTATACTTTTGGTTCAAATTACGCCGATGTTTTCTCTGTTCGTGGTAGTGATGTGGGCGCTCAAGGTTCTTCTGGCGGGCCAATTGTAAATGAATCTGGTGCCGTAATTGGGATGATCGCCACCCGCGGTGACGACGAAGTCGACGGGGTTGGTAGTTTGCGTGCGATAACGCTTTCACATATCAATCGTTCAATGAAGGAAGAGAGTGGCTTTACTCTTGAAGAAAATCTAGGCGGCGACCTGGCTTTCCGGGCTAAAGTTTTTGCTGACACGATGTCCCCTTTCCTACTTTCAATTCTTGAAGGAGAACAATAAAAAAGGACGGGTTGCCCGTCCTTTTTTCTTCCTAGCGTTTTTATTCCCTACCGTCTATCTCCTCTGATTCCAGCGTGCTAGTAGCCGTGGTGGTCGCTGTTGCTGCCACTGTTGCTACTGGGTTAGCAGCGTTGATATCGATTCCCTCAGCCGCCACAATCTTAAGTGCGTCATCAAGTAATGCGATACTTTCCTTTGCTAAACCTAGCGCATTTCTATTCGACGACGAGGCTACAGTACTTTTGTTGGTAGCTGCCACATCGATAGAGTAAGAGATTTTTTCCGCTGCTCCCGATGACACCTTTGGCTTAGCCAACGCTAGAATTTCTGATTTCTTATTGATGTCTGAAGTCAGTTGAGCGAGTTGAGACTGTTCTTCTTCAGGAGTAAGGATAGTTGGAACAATCGTTTCAAGGGCAATCGCTCGGTTACCCTCAATGTCGCTCATATAAACTATAAGCTTTTGTGTTCGCTCGAGCATAGCTACCAATTGTTCACTGGCTGTGGTCTCATTTTCACCTCTTGTAGCTTTGGCAGTTTCAATACTTCGTCCAACATCTTCTAGGCGTCTAGTGATGTCTTTATGAATCTGATCTTCACTCTTAAGCCCAGTTGATTGCAAAAGCTCATAGGCCCTCGTAGTATTCATTTCGAGTCGCGCCATAATTTTATCGTACGCTGGGATGTGGGCCGCGTCATTTTGTGATTCTTGATCAGACAGTGAGGCGTTGATCACATCCACTACTAGTTGGGCAGTATTATCCGAGGCCACGTCACCCACCGCCATTGCCAACACCGTTGAACCACCGTCTTGTAGTGAGGCTGATTGAAGTTCTAGTGTAGTTGATAGTTCAATTGAAGCCAGGGTTGCCTGGTCGGCATCTTCGCCACGTAACACCGCAATTTCTTTCTGCACTTCCTCCGTATGTTCCTTTACCGCTGCCGCTATTTCCACTTCCACTTCTTGTGTCAGTCGTCCTTCGTTAGCTAGTAGTTTGGCTTCGGCCACCCGGCGATTAAGCCTCTGTGTCTCCCACTCAATCTTTTGGTATGGAGTAAAAGTCAGAGTGCTGCGTACTTCCTCATTAAAACTAACCTTTACAGCGTAAAGGCTATCACCTGGCACCGAACGCTCCGCCAAAACAGGGACCACTATCAATAGGGCTACTGTCAGTAGCGCGGAAGCTCGAAAAAGCAGACTGGCTGGAATTTGGATTGATTGAAAAGCATCAGTTTGAAGCAGCTTTACTCTTGATGTGGTGGCATAAGACTCTACTGTTGGTTTTGGTAGCGGATGGTACTCCATGTATGAAACAACTCTAGCGCGAAGTTCCTCACGCTCAAAAGCCTGTAATTTTACAGTACTGGCTCTGTTATTAAATTGTTCGCTAAATCTTTTCATTATTTTTTCTTTTTGCTGCGATTATGTTCCGCCTGTTCATCCAAGCTTTCGATTTTTTGTCGCAGTAACTTAAGTCCGCGATGAATTCGTACCGAGACGACATTCTCTGTTTCTTCGATAAGTTTGCTAATTTCTCGTGGTCCGAGCTGATCGACAAACCTAAGGATAATAACCTCACGATACTGATCGGGCATTTCTTCAAGCAAGTCAAACGCCTTTCTGCCATCGATAGTGGCTGCTAGCGCCTCTACCGTACTTTCAGATAAGTCGTCAAACGAACCTTCGTCTACACCGTCTATCTCCAAAAGCGCATCTAGGGAGCTTTCCTTTCGGCGGCGATACTCATCAATAATTAAATTATTGAGAACTTTATATAAAAAGGGCCGAAAATTATCAATTTCATACCCACCCCTTAGATAGGCCCAGACCTTGGTGAAGGTATCGTGGACCAAATCTATGGCTTTTTCTCGATTACTAACGCGTAGGAAAGCATGCCGAAATAGGGCGTCATTGTACTCCTCGAAGGCTTTCAAAAAGCGTTCTTCGTGGTCTTCGCTGTCGTGTGTCTTCCTAACATCCGCCATGTGAAAACCATTATACGCGAAGACGCTGCAAAAGCCGAAATCTTTCAACATTATCCCCAGTTTCAAGAAAAGTCACGTCGTTGGCCACCCTACAAACTCTTCACTTTTTCAATCAATTCAGGGAATTCTGGTATCAAAAAGTGGTTTTTGTCTTCAAAAGACATAAGTTCGGCCTCTGGAAGTGCTTCTTTGTATTTAAGAGCGTGTTCATACGGAACAATAGAGTCATCTTTTGAGTGAAAAATGTAGATTTTACTAGCTTTTCTAGCCAGTTCTTCTACTTTAGTTGTGTCGCTGGCAAAATCTCCGCCATCTTCACGGGAGTCATTAGTGCGAATATTTTCAGGCCAGGGTGCCCCTACCATAAACAATGCCTTTATGTGAAAAGGCGGCTCATTTTCAATTAGATATTTTGCAAGAAACATACCCCCTAGTGAACCTCCGATTAATATGAGGTTATCATGTAAGTGAAAGAAATGACGCTCAAACCATATTTTCCATTCAGTATATTTGGCATTTTGTTTATTTGGCATCGACGGTGTGAATACTTCGTATTCTGGTAAGTCAACTCGTAATCTATTCTTCCATCGCTGCGAAGCTTCTTTTAGAGGATCTCCTATATCTTCATTATTTAGGTCATATAAAAAATCCTCATAATTAGTATAGGACTCTCCACCATGAATATAAAAAACCTGTTTTTTCATAGCTACAGCCATTCGTTTTTCTTAAAGTACCACACGACAATTCCCACACTCGCGAGAATAATTCCTACCACGGCCCAAAATGCATGTGGTGTTTCTGCTAGTGGTATCGGTACATTCATCCCAAATAGTGACGCCACAATCGTTGGGATGGTGAGCAAAATAGTTAGTACGGTCAAGGTCTTAATCGTAGTGTTTAGGTTGTTGGCTAGGATAGCCTCAGTAGCATTACGTACATTTTGAATCGTATTTAAAACCGACCGAGCTGACTCAATCAGCTGGGTATTATCAATAATAAGATCCTCCATAAACTCAACGTCTTCCGGGTACATCTGCATATAATTTCCTTTCATGATTTTGTTTAGAGCCGTGTTGGTAGGAACAATAGCCGCAATCATGTCATTGAGTTTGTGCTCATACGTCACAAACTTTTCAATCTCTCGGTTACCGATTCGTCTTAATTTAGCCCTATCCTTATGGACATTGCGACGTAGCACCACCAACTGTTTTTCAAATGACTCTGTCACCGTTTGCATCATTTGAATAAAAAGTTTGGTTTTCTGAGTAGTATGGATTTCCTCTTTACCGCTTAGAAGCGGCTTAAATTGAGGTATTTCACGCTGTGCTACCGTCAGCACAAATGATTCCCCCATTACAATCAAGAGCGGTGCCGTGTCGGTATCTTCTCGTTTTTCATTAAAGGGGTAGCGAGTGAAGAAGAAAGTGGCACCATCAGCTCGTTCAAACCGAGGCACCTCAAAGAAGTCTTGTGCGTCCTCAATCAAATCGGTGTCTAGAGCCAGGGTTATAAAAAGCTCACTGAGCTCGGTGTCCGAAGGTTCAACCGCATGAATCCATACGCCCGTACGTAAGTCACTCACTTCTTTCAAAGCTTCATCCTTGATTGTGCGAAAGTAATACTTAATCATAAACTTAAGTCATTTGTATTTATCATGGTAACACAAAGGGCGCGACCTTCGGTCGCACCCTTTGTGTCTTATTTTGTCGGGGAGCCGGGAATCGAACCCGGACCGCTCGGTCCCAAACCGAGTACACTACCACTATGCTACACCCCGAGTGAAGAAGTAAATTCAAACTTGTTTGTATTTAACTTCTGAATGAGGGTTGAAAACTTTCGTTTACACCCCGTTCGAGGAGCTAAGCGGAAAAGCTTGCTTTTGCATTTAGCCTACGAGAATGGGGTGAAAGCTTTGCTTACAACCCGAGGACACTAAACACTTCTCCGTTTACTCTGCTTTGCGTTCTTCTTACACCCTCGGTACTCTAAATATTCACGACGTTCTGCTTGCCACACATGATGACCGAGCGAAGAGGGGTTGTATCGAGCCAAACCGATGTTTAGCGAAGATACAGCCCATTTCTAGCCACCTTAACCTAAGTCAAAGCCCGAAAAATATACCACTTCTCTACCAAAAAAGCGAGACTCAATCTGCACCTAGGGTTACAGCTCGACTTATTTCCTTCGCTAGTTCAATGTCGTAGCTAGTAACTTTATTTCCAACACTATGGGTGCAAAGAGATAACTCCAGTCGGTTATATATATTTGTTACCCTTGGATGGTGATCCATCTGAGCAGACACTGCGAAGATCTTATTTATAGCAGCGACAGCAGCGACAAAGCTCGGCAGCTCAAAATTTGCCTTAAGCTTGTCTTCGGAGTAGGACCAATCCTTGTTGTCGACTAAAAAGTCTTGAATATCAGTCTCTGTTGAGACTTTATATAAATTTTGCTTACCCATAGGCTAATAATAGCACAACTTACCCAATGACGTTTCACGTGGCACACTTTTCCTTTGTTCCATATGGAACTAGTCAACGACAATATTAGGTAAGTATTTCACCGTCGCATATTTTTCACGTGGCACAATTCTGACCGCAACTACATCAATTTGCCAATCAAGCTCACAGTTTCTCTCCATCAACCAGCTTTCGATAGTTCGATACATACGCTTAATCTTTTCTGGGTGAACATTTTCTTCCGGTCGCCAAGTTCCATATGAAACTGCTCGCTCAAGATCAGTTTTAGTTTCATATGAAACTGTCTTGACCTCTACAAAGTGGATTATTTGTTTATTTTGTGCAGTTTCACGTGAAATTACATCAATTTCACCCCATTTTTTAAGGTAATTGCGCTCCAAGACCTCTTGCCCATGCTTTTTCAAGTACTTAGCCGCGATATCCTCCCCATAAGCGCCAACCTTGTTGCTTTCACCCTTTTTATCAGTTTGTTTCATATGGAACCAGTTTCGTATGAAATTATAGCAAAGAAGCAAGTTTACACTGTTCAGCCTTATAAACATCTCTTTTATAAAGGACAAAATATCAAATGTCGCAAAATTTGTCCTTTATCCACCTATCCACATGGTTATACCCAGTTTTAAACAAAACACTCAGCTTAGGCTGAGTGTTTTGTTTTGTGCGGCCAGGGGTAATCGAAACCCCGATTTATCGTTGGCAACGATATGTTATACCACTTAACCATGGCCGCATACTATTTGGACACTGTATTTAATACTATTTTGGGAAGTTGGTCAATCCACAGCAGCATTTTCTTCTTTAAATACGTGTTACTTACTATAACTGAGCACGTGCCATACTGGAGTTTCTTGGTTTTGTGTCGACTCGGTAACACCATTGTCTTGTGAAAGCTAGAAATACCGATTTCTTTTTCCCAATACTGCCTGCAGGTTTCCTCGTCTAAGTCTGGGTAAATGAATATTGCTGCCTTTATGTTTTCTCTAGTAACTGAACAAAATCTCACTAGGAACTTGATGAAAAGACGTAACATTAAAGGATCCGTATTTATCAGCCGCACGTTATTTCTCGAACGCTTATCACCCTCACCCCAATATGCTGAAATTGCAGCTATAAACAGCGGGTTATTCTTATTCATCTCTAACTCCAGTGTTGCTTCTATCATTGCTCGATGGTAAAGCGCATCAAGGCTATCGCCACGTATTTTATTTAGATTCTGTAATCTGGCAGTACTTTCCGTAGAGGCATTAATAGTTAGTGATTTACGAATTTCTTCAGAAAAGACGTGCCCTTTGAACCAAACGGTAAGTGTGCTTTTTGACATACCTAATTCTTTTGCAATTTCTTTATAGCTTTTCCCGGACCGTCTTAATTCGAAGGCTAATTCCTTATCGGTACGCATATACTATATAGTATATTACGTTAGTTCTATTTAAAAAGATCCTTTGTGCACAGCTCTATCCAACGGATTAACTTGGTTTTAAGCATTTTATTATTAATCAAAGTATTTCCAACACCATTATGCAATGTCTGCTTGGTTTTTTTGGTGTTGATGTACTGGTTTTTGTAAAATTGACTGTAGGGGAGGGTGGTCGCAGCTTTCCAGCGCTTCATAGATACTTCTTCTGACTGGCCTTGGTAGAGCAAGATCCAGAAATGAATGTCTTTCTTTTGCACGCCCAGATACTCGATGGCAAATTTGATGAATATTTTGTGGGCTTTTTCATCCGTACCCGATAGTCGAATTTGATGCTTATTCTTTAAGTCTCCCTGAGCGGCGTATATCATGAGTCCAGCAACAAAGAGTGAGGAAGACTTGTAGTGTTTGTGCTCAGTTTCAGCGGAGCGAAGAACTTCCTTGTACCGATAGGCACGTTCTACCTCCCGAGTCTTACTCATCAACTTCAAGCGTTTGGCATTTTCTTGACCAGCGCGCTTTTTATTTTGTTTGGTGACACTGCGCGAAGTAGCGTTATTTTTAAACCATTTAGAGGCGGTCGACTTTGATATCTCGCACAGCTTGGCTACCTCGGCAAGCGTAAACCCGCGCTTACGAAGTTGTAGTGCTTGCTCATATCTCTCTTCATTTCGAACCATATTGTTTGTATATAATATACTATTTGTATATGTTTCATTTGTTTACTGTGCATATCTATAGGCTAAGTACAAATACGGTGCTAACCTGTATTTAGATGAGTCTGTAAATTGTTCTTTGGGAGAACGGACATGACAAACCATGCTAAAAATTCAATCATTAATGAGATGGGGGAGTTTGCTGGGTTTTTACCTAGAGAACAACGTTACATTAAACGCTCAATCGATGTAGCCCAGAAGTCATCTGATGTCTTTGAAGTTTGGTCACGAGACGAAGTTGAAAAGTGTTCCATTCGAGCTCAAGGACGTTTATACGCTAAATTAGAGCCCTTGATTGAGCTTATTCCCAGTAATTCTGGTCTCGATAAAGTCGATGCTTTTATGGCACCACTTATACCAGTATCAGCTTTTGATTTGGGTCAAGATCAATTGCGGAGCTTTCGTTCTTACCGGTTCCTTTATGAACGTTTACTTTCTGCTCGGGTTCGTCCTTGGTTACCAAGTGCGTTTTGTGCCGCAGCTTCCTTGCCCCATCTCCAACCAAATAAACGCAGGGACCTGTTACAGTCAATCAGTGAAGCGGCGGCTACCGCTCCTGGCTGGTCGACAAAAGAGCCTACCTTCTTTCCCGAATGGGTGGATAAGGTAGAAGCGTAAAGATCTGAGTTCGATAAAAAGGCCGGGCCATTAGGTCCGGCCGTTTTTAAATGTTATTGAAAGACTAGGAATCACCGTCAATCTCCTCTGCCACGATCACAATCCAACCTTGTGGACCAACTACTGCGCTGTGCCGTGCTCCAACCGGTACATCGAAGCGTTCTCCAGCCTTTACCTCGCGCTTTTCGCCAGAGAAGTCAAAGGTAACTGAGCCGTCGGTCACAAATAAACTCACCCTGCCTTTATGTGAGTGCTCTACATAAACTGTCCCTGCCGCATCCTGCCACTCATAGACACTAGCAAAATCCTCTTCTTCAAATTTCTTTAGCCATCGCTCAGAAAGTTCCATATTTCTTAATACTATCTTTAAAAACGTGATTGCAAAAGCCCTGATTTCACCGTATGATGCTATCCACGCACCCATGGTGAAGTGGATATCATTACTGTCTTCGGAACAGTCGTCCTAGGTTCGAGTCCTGGTGGGTGCACCATATGCGACGGTCTAGTCAGACGGTTCGTCCGGTTGTGTAATCAACTGAAGGGGTTCTAAAATCTCTCTGAACATATCCGTATGCCTTCGAAAATGGTCCCGATCCTCTGCACAAATAAGAAAAACGCCTTTGGGCGTTTTTCTGTTAGAATATGAAGGTGAAAATTAGCAATACTGATATTCCTTTAGTGGTTAGGAAGGTAGCGGATACCCTAGAAGAAGGCGGGTTTGAGGCTTATTTAGTTGGTGGTTGTGTGCGCGACTTACTTCGCGGTGCCGTGCCTAAAGACTGGGATCTGACTACTAATGCTCATCCAGAGCAAATTCAGGCACTGTTTGTGGAACACTATGCCAACAACGACTTTGGCACCATTGGCGTAAAAACCGAGGCTGAAGATTCCACCCTTCAGGTGATTGAGGTCACTCCCTACCGCAGTGAAAGTGGTTACACGGACTTGCGGAGGCCAGATAACGTGACTTTTGGTGTTTCACTCGACGAAGACTTGGCGCGGCGTGACTTCACAGTAAACGCGCTGGCGTATCGGATAAAAACAGATACGTTGGTGGATTACTACGGCGGAATCGAGGACTTGAAGGCAAAGCGGCTTGCGACGGTGGGGAATGCCCACGAACGATTCAACGAAGATGCGCTGCGGATGATGCGGGCTGTCCGATTAGCGGCTGAGCTTAATTTCGCTATTGATAGCGCTACCATGACCGCGATTGCTGAAAATAACCTTCTTTTAAAGCGTATTTCGATTGAGAGAGTGGCGGCTGAATTCTGCCGCATCATCGCTTCGTCAGAGCCCATGCAAGGTATTATTTTCCTAGAGAGGCTCGGACTCTTGGTCCATGTGATCCCCGAACTACGTGATGGGATTACCTGCGAGCAAGGTGGTATCCATGTTTTTGATGTATTTGAGCATAATTTACGCACTCTCCAAGCTGCCGCCGACAAGAATTTTGCGTTTCACCTACGTCTAGCCGCCCTGTTACACGATATCGGAAAACCAGCTACCAGACGGACGGGGGGTAAAAATAAACACTACACTTTTTTTGGTCATGAAGTAGTCGGTGCCAGAATGGCAAAAAGTATCCTCGAGCGACTAAAAATGCCGCGGGAAACCATTGATGTGGTGTCAAATTTGGTGCGCTGGCATATGTTTTTCTCTGACCCAGAGCAAATTACCCTCTCGGCTGTACGTCGTACAATTACCCGGATTGGCGAGGAACATATTCAAGACCTTTTAAACTTACGAGTCTGCGACCGTATCGGTACTGGTCGCCCCAAAGAACAGCCGTTTCGCTTCCGAAAGTACAAAGCAATGGTAGACGAAGCATTGCGGGACCCAATATCCGTCAAAATGCTCAAGGTAAATGGCGACAGAATTATGGTAATGACTGGCGAGAAGCCAGGCAAACGTTTGGGCTATGTTTTACACGCTCTCCTTGAAGAAGCTTTGGACGATAGTACTAAAAATACGACTGAATATATGGAGAAACGCGCCTTGGAACTACTTAAAATGGATGAAGCGGCACTAATTGAACTAGCTGAAGCAGGCAAGAAACGACAAGCGGAAGAAGAGGCTCAAGCTCTAAGAGACATCGCCAGAGAACACAAGGTGGGGTAGTGTCCTTTATTGTTTCGTAGACTTTACCAATAATTACACCACGTTGTCGCCTCATAATTGAGTGGAATTCGAGGCGGGCGAGGAAAGTATCGCGAGTCGTACATTGGTACGGTGAGTGAAACTTTGCCGAAGCTCAACGAAGAAGTTCGCCAATTATGAGGCGACAATAAGAAAAGGCTTGGGAAGTTGATAGGCAAACTTATGTTTGTCGACCAGCTTCCCAAGCCTTTTGGGTTTAAAAGAGCTATTTCTATGGTGGGTATATGACCCAAGTGCGCGCCTATTTGGCTATGGCTAACGCTGACCTTAGCTCTACGTTGTATTGGAATCTTATAGTGACAAATCTGTTGTAAGTTTCGTCTGATTCCTGGGGTGGGTTGTTTATGAACGTTTTGAGTTTTTTGGAGGTAATACTCAATTGTGTTTTGGAAGATCTCTTTAAGGGGACTCTTGATGATTCCCGCTCGCCCTTTCTGGGCCTGCATATATACTATGTCCTTTACAACTTATCGTAAAGGACAGTCGTGGGGATAACAGTGGATAACTTGTCCTTTACAAAAACACGGCTCTCGTTTTGACAATTTTAAGAATCGTGTGTTTGTGTTTTTGCCTATATAGGCCTTATTCTAAAGGCTAATATCTATCGACACTGGGCAATGATCACTTCCGTACACTTCGCCGTGGATACGTGCACTTTTGACAAGCGGTGCCAAGTCTTTTGATATCATCACGTAGTCGATCCGCCAACCAACATTTCTCTCCCTAGCATTACCAAAGTGTGACCACCAAGTGTAGTTGCCATTTTCATTATTAAAAAGTCTAAAACTATCAAGGAAATTTTTATCAGTCATAGCGTCAAAGCCCACGCGCTCTTCATCAGTGAAGCCTTTTTTGCCATGGTTCTCCTTCGGCCTTGCAAGGTCGAGTTCAGTGTGGGCGACATTGAAGTCACCACAAAAAATGACTGGCTTGTCTTGCTGCAGCCGATCCATGTACTCCAAGAAAGCTGGATCCCAAGCCTGGCGCATGGGGATGCGAGAAAGATCATCCTTGGCGTTTGGGGTATAGACTGTCGCTAGATAGAAATTTTCAAACTCGGCC
>JBBTYP010000007.1:0-42970 GCA_038061715.1 Patescibacteria group bacterium | reverse complement strand
TTATGAATTAGGGTCGGTTTGTTTTTAGGCCGCCAAAAAGCTTCGTCAACATAAATGTTACCAAGGCCAGCCACGAACGATTGATCTAATAGAGCGGCTTTAATCGGAGTCTTGCGTTTTAAAAGGCGTTCGGTAAACCATTTCACATCAAATTTAGGGTCGATTGGTTCGGGCCCGAAACCCTCCAGGGCTTCGGCCACTACTTTCGCATTCGCTAATTTCACGTAACCAAATAAACGCATATCGTTGAAGTAAAGGGTGGTTCCATCAATAAAATGAAACGCTACACGAGTATGTTTGGTTGGGAGCTTCGTGTCAGCGGCGGTAACGGAGTGACCGCCGCCAGCCACTTCACCTTTTGCATCAACATAGAAAAATTGTCCAGTCATTTTAAGATGGGCCAGTATAAACATATTGTCCTCTCCAGCAAAAGAAAAAATCATCAGCTTTCCAATTCGGTCAATGTCCATGATCTCTTTTCCTATTAGTTTCTTACTGAAAGATCGGTTGTGCTCGACCGTTCTCATATGAAAAATCTCCACCGACTTAATAGTTTTTTTGAGCACTCTATGTTTGAGCTGTAGTCGTACCGTTTCAACCTCAGGAAGTTCTGGCATATGAGCTTTAGTATACCAATTTTGAGCCTGAGGACAGGAGATTGAAATCGTGACAAAAAGCTGTACAATAGTGCGACTTACGAAAGTAAGCACATTCCGCGATAGCTCAGCGGTAGAGCAGTCGCCTGTTAAGCGATTGGTCGTAGGTTCGAATCCTACTCGCGGAGCACATAAAAGTTTAAGTCACACGCAAGTGTGGCTTTTACTTTTAGTGCTCCGCGAGAGAAAGCCCTGGGAGGGCTTTCGTTAGGATTCGAAAAGCGCAGTGATGTCGTCAGACGAGCGAGCTGGGGTCGAGAGCACTTACTAGAATTGGAGCGAAGCGAACAATTATAGTTAGTGACTCGTGACCGAATCCTACTCGCGGAGCCAATAAAATCTTAAGTCGCACTTCGGTGCGGCTTTTGATTTTACAGCTCCGCGAGAGGTAAAACTTTCTGGGAGACAGTTTTACGGCCGGGAGACTGTTCCGTTAGGATTCGAAGACCTTGCCAGCTATTTTGTGACGTAAGGAAACAAAATGGCGACAAGGTGTACTGGTCATGTAATGACAGAAATTCCTACTCGCGGAGCCTGTAAAAGATTAAATGCACCTTTGGGTGCGTTTTTGATTTTATGACGTATCAGTTTGACAGTGACACTGAAAATAGTATTGTCTTAGGGAAATAGTTCTGATGAGGGGAATGAAGATGAGCACACCCGAAGAATTGGATTTTCCTAACCTTAGTAAAGAGTATCGAGTTTACATTGATAACTTGAAACGGAAATGGCTTGCCAAAAACCGGTACGATTCAAGAGATGTTTACGAGATAATGCCGGCGTGGGAGCGTAGTAAGGTACAAGGTCGTATCCGACAGTGGGGCGACTACATAACTCCATTGGCGGAAGCTTGGTGGGGAGAGCGAGGCTATCGTATTGAATGGCCAACTGATGATTCAAAACCCGTAAGACTCTTTAAATTAGAAGTGGTCTAATACCACTACAAGCCAGCATCACCACTTCGCATTGCGCGAGGTGGTGGTTTTCATTTTGTCTTCTACTTAGCCCTTAGTTCTTGTAGTTGTTTGAGAAGCTTAATCAATTGCATTAATTGCTTAATCTTGGCTTCTAGTTCGGCGCGGGTGGCTGGAGACTTTACCGCTGCTGGTTTCACATTCCAACAAGATTTCGCTGGATTCCAGGGCGTTGTTCCTTCGCTTTTGTACATCTGCTTGGCGTAGCCAAGATTTCCTTCCAGGGTCGTAATATCGTATCCGAGAGCCTTGGCTGGCGCGGCGTGAATACTTTCGAAAAATTGAAACACACCGACCATCCCGCCACTGTCGCCGCCACGCAGCACATTGCCGGCATCGGTAAACTGACGGAATGCGGATTCGCAGCGAGCGATTTCAATCATTACTGGAGTGTCTTTGAAAAATTCCCGCACCCGTTTTTCTGATTCCGTTTGAGATACTGCAGTCGGCGTGGTTGCTGCTTTTGCATCATCAGATGAGATTATTAGGAAACATAAAAGAAATAATAGTACGGCTAGGTTATTTTTTTTCATAGAGGAAGATTATATCATCTTGAACCAGGTGGGGTATAATTAGACCATATGATAAAGCGTGAATTTACTTCAGAAGAAGCAAAAATTATTGGAGAAGGTTTAGGTATTAGTTTTGAAGAGGTTGTTTTGGATGAATTCAGAAAGGGTTTGGCAGTAGAATTAGAACATGGTCTCCACGACATTGAGACTAACGTTACTGGGGACGACTTACAAGTGACTGGTAAAATCGCCTGGGCGCACCTAAAGGAGATTCCTGATTACTACACGAGACTAGGAAAGATGGAGGCAGAAGCAGAGGGAAAATAGAATTTAAAAAGGGCGCGGCGAAGCCGCGCCCTCACGCTAGCTATTGGATTTTCTGTAAGAATTCTTTATAAAGTTTGGACGAAACATGCCAGGCGCCAGGACTTAAGATATTGTCCATATCATCGACGATAAGATAAATAGCACAAACCAGGCTCCCAATTGAGAGAGTGAAAATAAGGTCTAAGAATATGTTATTAATGGCAACCAGTAGAGAAAGGCCAATAACTAACACGGCCGAAAGCAGGAAAGTGTTTTTAATAATATTGGGCATTCGTCTCGTGGCGAGCAAGATACGCCGTTCTCTGGTATAGAGTAGGGAATTTATAAGCTTGGCGTGTGCCACCTTCTCTTGCTGACTGCCAGAAATAGTAATAAAGGTAGCGTTAAGTGATCGTAATCCATCGATTGCCTCATTTGTAGTGAGTAGTTTTGCTTGTTCTGTCCATTCGTTATTGATGACGTTATCGATGTAATCAGCCGCCACCTTTTTCGATCGATCACGGATATCAGCGGTGACGGTACTAAACATAATCAGGTGGTCGAGGGTATGGATTTCCTCCAGGACGATTTTTTGAATACGTTCCCACTTATCCCACAGGTGTTGAATCAAGAAACCAGAAAGAATACTGAAGATGAGCCCAATGGTAGAAAACAACCAGCCGATTCCTCCTAGGTCAGTCGCCGCCGCTTGGTATATGACTGCCCCTTTTAGTCTGAGTAGGAGAAAGATTGCCAAGAAGAAGATTAGAAAGAGGAAAAATTTAGTTTTGTAGTTCATAACGCTATCTTAACATGGACAAAAAATTGGCCTGGTGATAAGTATTTGACGAAGGATGAGCACTTACGTACAATCAATTAAAAGTTCTTGAAGGAGATTAACTATGAGACTATTGCTGTTTTTGGCAGTAATCTTCCTGGTTACTGCTCCTACCCGTTCTTCCACTGAAGTGATTACCGACCGAGGGTTTTTAGTCGTAGACCGACCAGTCTCAAGCGGCTTTGCTCGGGGACGGACAGCCAAAGTAGACACGATTGTCTTTCATTCAGTGTTTGCAGAAGGGACACCAGACCCTTACTCGGTCGATGCTGTCTTGGCTGTCTTTAAACGTTTGAAGGTCAGTGCGCACTATCTAATTGCGCGGGACGGGGTGGTGTATAAACTAGTGTCTGAAAGCAATACCAGCTATCATGCTGGCAAAAGTCGTATGCCAGCACCCGACGGACGCGCTAAGACCAACAGCTTTACCATCGGTATTGAATTGATCGGTGGTTACGATGATCGTTTCACTGAGGCGCAATACCAAGGACTCGAGCAGTTGCTGCTCGACATCCGTAGCCGTCACCAGATCTGCCAGTTGGTGGCGCACGGAGAAATCTCAGGTGACAGAAAGACTGATCCTTGGAATTTTGATTGGATCAGATTAAGAGGCTGGTTAGAAAACTGGGGCCCTGTCGCACATTGCGGCGGGGCACTTTTTATTCTTGTATCTGGTACACACTGTCCTTCTTAATATTTTTGGCGACAAACACTGCTAAGTAGCAGACTCCGAGCAAGAGCGGTAGAAGCATGATATTTTCCGTCATTTCAACCAAAATGAAGGCGGCGGTAAGTGGTGCATGGGCCGCCGCTGCAAAAACAGCGGCCATACCCACCACCACAATAGTAGTAGCGGTACTAATATCAATCATTTCTAAGGATAAGAGTATCTGACTAAGCAGGCTACCTAGTAGCGCACCAGTAAGAAGTAGTGGTGCAAAAATACCGCCCGAACCACCTGAGCCAAGAGTAATCGCGGTAGCAAATATCTTTACTATAAATAAGGCAACTAGAAAAAATAAAGGAATACTCACAATCTGAATAAGATCAATGGTTAGAGGGTAAGCGGCTGGTTCGTGAATATAGGGGAGGTAAAGACCGACCATTCCTATAATCAGTCCTCCCAGTGCTGGTTTAAGCAGGTGCGGAAAGGAAAGTGATTGAAAAGCCGCGCGCGCTTTTGTTAGTACACTACCAAAACCAATTGCTACAAAGGCTGACAACATACCAATACAAACTAATGTAATTACTAAAGTGAATGTGACTGAAGTGTTGTTTGAAATCAAAAATCTCAGGCCAGCTCCTCCTGTCAGTGCTTGAGCTCCAAAAGTACCAACTAGGGAAGCAATAGCTATAACTAGAGTTTTAGTTAGGGTAAGCTTATGACCAAGTATTTCGGTAGTGAAGAGAAGACCGGCTATCGGGGCACCGAAGGTACCCCCGATACCAGCCGCCGCGCCGGCCGCCAAAAGGAGGCTGCGTTTTTCTGTATCAAGTTTCAACCACTGGCCGACACTAGAGCCAATGGCCGAACCAATTTGAATCACTGGACCCTCCCGTCCGGCTGAACCACCAGAGCCAAGGGTGATGGCGGCAGTGATTATCTTCACTGGAGCCACTATTGGTCTAATGTTGCCGCGGTGATGGGCCAGGGCTTCCATCACTTCAGGCACACCTTCGCCCTCGGCTTCGGTCACCTTGGCATATTTATATATAACTCCTACCAAGAGACCACCGAGTGTTGGTATAAGGATTCTAAGTGGGAGTGAAAGGGCACTTATAGTACCGATAAAATTACCAGCGGCACCAGGGCCATAAAATAAATTGGTAGATACGTAGATAATAAGGTGGAATAGAGCGGCGCCGACAGCACCGCCAAGCCCGACTACAATCGCCAAAACTATTAATCCACCCATGGTCCCTCTTTGAAGACAATCCATAATCTATTGTAGCTGTTTATCGGGGCGATTTTTAATGAAATAAACAATTATAGAATTCGTAGTATAATGTAGTAACTTATAAATAATCACACATTTATGTTCACCCTGTACTACAAACCCACTTGTGCTTTCAGTCAACGAGTCTTGCAGATGGCTGAGAATTTTAATATTGAACTGGACTTGATAGATGTGTCTGAAAATGATGAAGCCTTGACAGAACTTACAGCAAAAAGTGGTGATACCAAGACTCCCTTTTTGGTAGATACAGAAACTGGCTTATCGATGCATGAATCAGAGGACATTATTGATTATCTACGCGAACAAGGGAAAGGAGTCACTTCTCCAATAACTGCAAATAAGCCGCGGGTACATGTTGGTGGCTCAGTGTGTGAGTCGTGCGAAGGTTGATCCTGTATGTACGTCAAAGTGAAAGTCTACGCTGGACTGAAAAAAGACTCCATCACTAAAACTAAAGATAATCACTTTGAAATTATTACTAAGGCCCCAGCTAGCGCTAATGCTGCCAATAATCGAGTGAAAGAGTTGATTGCTGAAGCGTACGGTGTTCTTCCAAAGTCAGTAAGGATTGTGAGCGGGCACCATCACCCGAGTAAGATTCTTGAAGTTATAAACGGTGAATAAGAAAAACATATGACATTTTCAACCATCAGTTACAAATACAACGGAATTGAAGAGGCAAAGTCATTAACAAGTGTGGTTGAGCAAAGACTGGTAACCCTACAAAAACTCATACCAGACGGAGCCGAGTCGGTGTGTGAAGTTGAGTTTGAAAAGGTGTCAGCACATCATAATGGGCGTATTTATCGGGTTGAGACAAATCTCACCATCAACGGTCGTTTGCATCGAGCCGAGGCAACGGAGAATACTTTTGAAGAAGCGATTGCCAAAGTACGTGATCAACTCGATTATGAGCTGAGTCGAGCGAAGGACAAAAGAGACACCCTTGGTAAGCGAGCCGGACGAGCACTGAAGAGTCTATTGTCTAGAGGCTAGGTATTGGCTGAAGTCCATTTCTCGTTTTCCTTCGGGGATAACACGGAGTAATTCCAGCTGGCCGTCTCGTGTCAGGCCAGCGGCTTTTATTTTCACTCTGATACCGTTATCAAAAAAATAACAGTCGGACATCTCGGCAAAGGCGTGAATTTTAGAAAGCGTCGCTAGAGCTTGTTCGCCGTTTGGAAGGTTGGTAGGGTCGAGCTTTAACTCGGCATCACTTTTTTCAAATTTTTTGGTGTAGGTAGCTTCCTCGTGGGCTTGTGCCCTAGGTGTGATCTCGCCAGCCAACCACTTGGGGATGGTCTGCGCCAACAACTCGCCACCCATCTGTGCCAGCTTGTCGTCAAGCAAAGTTCCGCTAATTGGCCACACATCTGAAGTTAGTAGAGTTTGTGCCAGAAGCGGCCCGTGATCCATTTCTTCGTCCATCAACATAATACTTACTCCAACTTCAGTTGGAAGATTTTTCAAAATTGCCGTGCGAATTGGACTGGCTCCGCGTAACTTCGGCAAGAGTGAAGGGTGAACATTCACTACTCCGTGCTTAGGTAATTCCAAAAACCACTTTGGCAAAATAAAATTGTAGGCTACTACTACGAATAAATCCCAATCTGGCTCAACTAACTGCACCAGATCTTCTTTGGTTTTGTATGAAGTTGGTTGTAACACGGCAATGCCGTTTTGCTCAGCCCAAACTTTAATAGGAGGTGCTTTAAGTTCTAGTCCACGCCCACTTTGTCTATCAGGATTACAAATTACTAATTCTGGCTTAAGTCCTGCCGCCACCAACGCCTGAAGTGCCGGCAGCCCCAACGGCTCCCCACCAAAAAACGCAATTCTAGGAGTATGTGTCATATAAAATATAAAATTTAAGTCAACGTTTTCTGTGCACGTTTGGATTGTTCTTTTTCTACTGGCCAAGTATCCTCGGCTCGGTCGATGAACAGAGTCCCGTCTAGGTGATCATACTCGTGTTGAATAATTTGGGCCAGAAGACCACCAGCTCCACGCTTGAAAGCCTGACCGCGCTCATCAAGGGCTTCCAGGGTGACATTGGTATGACGCTTTACTACTCCGTAGAGTTTTGGTACTGATAGGCAACCTTCGCCAACAACGTGGGTTTTTTTTGAGACTTTGGTAAGACGAGGATTGATAGCGATAATAGTAGGGAAGCGTTCTTCCGGGGAACCACTTTGATCTTCAATCAAAAACATCCGTTTAGCGACTCCAATCTGAGGGGCTGCAATCGCCACCGCCGAAAAACCATCGACACTATATTCCTTAATTGCTTTCCTCATACCTTTAAGGATTTTCACTACTGTTCCGTCAGAAAATTCTTCCGGAGAAATCTCTTCGGAAATTGTATGAAGGGCAGGGTGATTTTGAGCTACAAGCTTGGCCATATTTTGACTAATATAACAAAACCCACAAAGAATTGCGACTTATATCGCGACTGCCATAAAATTCACATTATGAATTTATAGTACTGTTAACAGTACTATAAAGGACGTCTCGGGGCTTTTGATTGGCGGCTGGATTTGCTTTACAAATCCAGCCGGTGCTAGACGATTCTCTCTGGATTTATCTCTAACTTTACATACGGCGGTAGTTTTCGTACCTGATTTATAACCTCAGCTAGTGTTACTTTATCATCACTAGGAATCCGTAAGAGGGCATGTCTATGGGTGTGGGCTGCGGTTGAATGTGGGTTGGTGTAGAACTCGGCTAAAGGGTTAGTTAGGATGGTTTTAATCACTTTTTCTGACTCTCGTACCGCTGCTTCACTGCCTGACCAGGTGACGAGAATGAAGGTACTAAATGGAGGATACTTGAGTTGTTTACGAAGTGAAATTTCATCATCAAAAAAACGTTCGACAGCACCCTTGCTGGAGTACTCGACTAGCAGATCGGTATCACTTCTAGTCTGAATCAACACTTCTCGTTTGGTACATTCACGTAGCTTGATGATAAGCCTAAAAAGCGATTCATCCGCTCGCCAAGTGGGAGTACTGCGGGCGGCGTCGAGTGAGATAATAGCGCTCATATCAACTCCTGGATGTAAGTGCGGTAGCGCAATCTGAGTACCGACTAAGACTCCGCCTTTTTTTGTGAAAAATTCCTTTACCACCTGCTGAGCCTTTTGAGGGGTTGGGGCGGTACTATGATCGAGTAGTATGACATCGGTTTCAGGAAATTTCTCCTTCCATTCGTCGTACACTTGTTGAATACCAATACCACGTTCTTTTAATCGCCACGAACCGCAGTGAGGACAAACATCGGCGGCTCGCACCCGCTTACCCGAAGTGCTAGAGACAAACCAACGTTCCTCCAGATCATTTTTCATTGTCCGTACCAACGAGTACGGTGTGTGAGAGTCTGGACACCTAAAAATATACCCGCAATCAACACAAGCCACCACTGGGGCTAACCCGCGTCTGGCACCATACAAGAAAACATGACCACGAGCTTCAAGTGCGGTGGTGACACTTTTAATCAAGGCTGGGGAAAAAAGTTGAAAGGGAACCTCAGTCTGCGGTTTATCATTTTGCTTTACCACATGGATGGGGGCAGAGAACACGAGCCGTTTCACTTCCTCGCCATAGGTGAAATAAGTATCCTCCCGTCGTTTAGCTTCTTCTTCGGTGCGGACTACCGTGTCACCGAGGATAATACTGGCACCTTGCGCTTTGGCGTAAGCAATCAACACTTCGCGATGATCAAGGTAAGGTCTAGAGCGATCAACATAGTGAGCGCTGGCTGATTGCTCAATAATAACGCTGGTGATATCGCCTCTCCCAATATATGCGTTACCTGGAGTAGTTATAATGAGTTTCGAAAACTTGGTGTCCTCTAAGGCCGCCACCATTTCAGCATATTTTTTCTTGTTGCTAGCGGTAGTAATGGTGACTAAGCGGTCTTCTATGCCATGACCAAGTTCTCTTTTGGCGTAAAGAATATCCGTGCTGGTCGGTACCACAAAGAGCACCGAGCCGCGCTTGGCAAAAGTGCTTCTGATGTGACTTTGGTAGCTGCGGTATCGTTCGTCGAGTCTCGCCATTAGAACCTGTGGGGTCGTCTCTTCATCGTGTGTCACTACGACGCTGTCTTTATAGGTGCGTTGCCCCTCACGGATATCGGCTGGTAAAAGGTTGTAAAGGATTGCCCCCATAGAAGCTGGATAACACTCGGTTAATCTTTCAGCAGCGGTTCTAATAGAGTGCGGTACACAGCTGGCGTTTGGTTGGTTTGGCAATTTGCGTAAAGAAAAGGTGGCGGCTTTGAGGGCAGTTTTGGCCGCGCCAACAGAAGTAATGCTAGTCACGATAGCGCTCTTCTGTGAGCCACGAATTGGAACCTTAAGGAAGGTTCCAATCGGGTAAGAAATACTAGAATAATATGAAAGTGATTCTAGCTGCGTTCCGCGGATGAGAGGAATCACTTCAATGACGTACATGGAGGTCATTGTAGCAAATTAAGAAAAAATAACGAAAAACAGCTATTTTCAATAGTTATAGGCAAAAAATATTTAGACTCAAATTCTTGATATCTTGTAAGATATCAAGAATTTTCTGGAGATAAACCGATGCCGTGTTGTGAGTATCTAAAACTCGTCAAGGTAACTGACGTTGGCGCCGAGGGTGGTTAGGCGTTCGACCAGCTTCTCGTAGCCACGATTGATGCTATAGATGTTGCGTAGGACCGAACGGCCTTCGGCCCCCAACATGGCGATAAGGAGGATGGTGGCGGGGCGAAGGGCAGGAGGACAGACTAATTCGTTGGCTCGTAGTTTGCTAGGGCCATGAATGTAAATACGGTGTGGATCGGCTAGGCTAGTGTCACCGCCGAGTTTATCGAGCTCAGTGAAGTAAATGGCGCGCTTCTCGTACATCCAGTCGTGAATTAGAGTCTGTCCCTGTGCCTGGGTCGCAATCACAGCAAAGAAAGGCAGATTATCAGCATTGATGCCTGGGTACGGTCGGGAGTGGATTTTCTCTGATACCGCCACTAGCTTGGATGGTTTGGTTGTAATATCAACCAATTTCACTTGGTTGTTTTTTCCTAAGTACGGTTTGCTTTGTGTGTATTTGAAGCACATATTCTTAAGAGTCAACAACTCTAATTCAAGAAATTCAATCGGACAGCGAGTGATAGTGATAGCAGAATTAGTGACAATCGCAGTCGCAAGAAAGAACATGCTGTCGGTCGGATCTTCGGCGAGATTGTATTCGACGTTTTGCTTAATTTCTTTTAACCCAGTGATGGTGAGGGTAGTGGTGCCAATGCCCTCAATCTTTACGCCAAGGGCCTGTAGGAATACACACAGTTCCTGAACCATGTAGTTGGCCGAACAGTATTTGATTGTTGTAGTGCAAGGTGCCAGGGCCGCGGCCATTAAGACGTTTTCGGTGACAGTGTCACCAGATTCGTAAAGGATAATTTCGGAAGGACACTTAGGTGCCACGGATATTTCGTAGGCTTCGTTAGTGGCTTTTATGTCGACGCCAAATTCCTCTAGAGCGTAAAAGTGAGGTCGCACGGTGCGACTACCTAACTTGCAACCGCCCGATTGAGGTAAAGAAAATTTATTTAGGCGATAAATCAGTGGCCCGATAAACATTACAATACTACGCGTGCGCTTAGCAGCCTCGACGTCGATTTTCTTGAGATCGAACTTTGCCGGTGGGGTAATTCGTACAGAATTTTTAATCCACTCTACTTTCACTCCAATACTTTGCAAGACTTCGATTAAGCGATGGACTTCTTCAATGCGCGGCATACCGTGAAGGGTAGTAGTACCTTTGTTTAACAAGGAAGCGCAAAGGAGACCAACGGCACCGTTTTTAGAAGTATTAGTTTGAATAGTACCCGTCAGTTTTTTACCGCCAGTAATCTGTACATTAACGGTCCCAGGGGAAAGGGTGATGAGGTTTTTACCGAGCGCTTTGCCAATTCGCTTAATCATGTCAGCGCTGACATTTTGTTTACCACTTTCAATCCGGGCGATAGCGCTTTGAGTAGTTTTTAATTTCTTAGCTAAGTCGGCTTGGGTTAGGCCGAGTGTTTCGCGTACGTCAGCAATACGAGTTCCGATATCTAGCATACGAAATTGAGTATAGCAGATATGCTATACAAGGGAACCTATGGTTGGGTATTTTGTGGTTTAGGGAGAAAAGCGTTACTATGGGTCTACGTATGTTTGGTGGTCTCACTCCTAAAATCGGTATCGACCTTGGTACCACTAATATTCTTGTCTTTGTGCCAGGACAGGGGATTGTACTTAATGAACCGTCAGTGGTGGCGATTTCTGAAAACAACGAAGTGCTGGCGGTTGGTAGTGAAGCGAAAGCAATGATCGGAAGGACACCAGAAAGTATCCGGGCTTACCGTCCGATGCGTGACGGTGTGATTGCTGATTATAAAGTGACCGAAGCCATGCTGCGCTACTTCCTCAAGAAGTCGATGAGTAAATACAGTTTATTTCGGCCAGATGTGATGGTGTCGGTGCCGGCGGGAGTGACTTCAACTGAAAGACGGGCGGTGGTTGAGGCCGCCATGCGCGCTGGGGCTAAGAACGCGTTCGTGGTGAAGGAACCAATTCTCGCCGCTATTGGGGCGGGGGTACCTATCTATGAACCACAAGGCCACATGATTGTCGACATGGGTGGAGGCACTATCGACGTGGCGGTGATTTCACTCGGTGGTATTGTGGCCGCCAACTCCGTAAAGTGTGCGGGCAATCGTATCGATGCCGCGATAATTGATTATGTGAAAAAGACGCGCAATCTCGCGATTGGAGAAAAGACCGCCGAGGATATTAAGATCGGCGTTGGTTCGGCGCTGCCGCTAGAGGAGGAGTTGACGATGGAGATTAAAGGTCGGGATATGCTCTCGGGGCTACCACGCACGACCGAAATCAAAAGTAACGAAGTTGTCCGCGCCACCCAGAAGGAACTCAAAGAAATGATAAAAGCCATCCGCGATGTCTTTCAAGAGACGCCACCAGAGCTAGCGGCTGACATTATTGATGGTGGGGTAATTTTAACCGGCGGCACCTCACAGCTTCGTAACTTTCCAGAGCTGATTCGTAGGCGGACTGGTGTGAAAGCTAAACTGGCTGATCAAGCACTGTTTTGTGTTGTGAAAGGAACGGGGATTGCGCTGGAACATTTAGATGTCTATAAGCGCGCCGTCCTGGCAAAGCGCTAAAATTGGCAATTTCTTTGTTGCTCTGCGGTAAATTATCACTCACCGTATATTAAATACGGCTCGTAATAATTTCCTTGAGCGCCTCGAACTTGCCTAATTTTAACGCTTCGCTAATAAACTTAAATTTTAGTATTGCTAATGTGTGACACTTTGCCAAGCCATTAAGTCATCACTTTCATTTTATCTTCATTATGTATATAGCTGTGGTTAAGGCGCGGCGAAGCCGCGCCGATTGCGTGTACAATATGAATATATGTACGAGGGGGTTCCTAAACAGTTTTCATCGCCCGATGAGGAGATTGAATATTTGCGCCAGAGAATCGCGACACGCGAACGTGAGCTTTTGGCGCGTACCCCAGAGATAGACAAAGCTGATGTCGAGACCATTGGCCGGCAAGAAATCAATCAGTATGTAGGCTTTACCCCTAAGCTGGTGCTTGATAAAAACTATCAGCTTTCCGAAGAAGAACTTCGACACTCAAGCGAACTAATCGCCATCTCGCACGATCCGGTTGAAGATATTATGCAGCTCGTGGCCGATAAAGGTATTCGTAACGCCCTTTCGGTGCTTGAATCAACCCAGAACGCTTTTGTCGTAGATGAAGTCCATCGTAGACTGATTGAACATATTAAAGGTGGAGCGCTGATGGCAGATTTAAAGGAAGGCTTACCAGCATGGCATCTGCTGCATATGACCCTGTATGAGGTCACTCTTCCCGCGAGAAGAAATACCGATGACGCTACTAGGGATTTCACCAAACTGATCGGCATGATGGAGCAACTTTTTTCTGGTCTCCGGACACTTGGTGCCGCCCGAATGGGAAATCACTTTGTGCTTGAGGTGGCGGTGGCTGATCAAAGTGACGACATAGTTTATTACGCTTCGGTACCAAATGAGTATGCGCAACTTTTCGAGAAGCACACCCTTTCGCTTTTTCCTCACGCCATCCTTGCAATCCAACCACACGATTACAATATCTTCGTCGACGGCGGAACAACTATGGTGGCTGAAGTGGCTCTAAAGAAGCATCCAATCTATCCCATCAAGCCAGTCGAGGAATTTAGTTCGGATCCGTTTGCAACTGTTCTCAATGCTTTCTCTAAAATTGAACGAGAGGGCGGCGGCGCCGCTCTCCAATTTGCGATTCGCTTTCCAGATAAAAAATATCGCGAAACCTACGAGTCCATAATCAAAGAAGTGGAGAAAGGAACTAAGCCAGCCGAGGCGATTGATAAAAGTACCGTACTGGGTGACCTTAAGAACACTGTTTCAGGTTTGATCTTTCCAACTTCCAATAAATCAAAGGAACAAGCGTTTGAATCAAAAACTATTGATACCCGAGCCGCCGAACTATTTCGTCAAAAAATCTCGGCTGAACTTGTCGAAGTCAATATAAGAATGGTAGTGTCAGCCAAAGAGGAGAGACGAGCCGATCAAGTATTGCGTGAACTAGAATCAACCTTCCATCAGTTTGGGCAAGTTGACGGTAACACTTTTACCTTCAATCGGGTGCGCAGTGGTGGACTAAGAAAAGCGACCAAGGCTTTTGCTTTTCGAGAATTTAGTGCGAAGTCTGCCCTGGTACTCTCGCTTAAAGAATTGTCGGCCCTGATGCACTTCCCAGAGGACGGACTTGATTCGACACCGCAATTTAGACAATCATATGCCAAGACAGCGCCAGCTCCAACCGAAATGCCGAACGAGGGTACTTATTTAGGTATAAATTCTCATCGTGGTACCGAGCGCCCAATTTTTGTGACCGAAAAAGACCGCATGCGACATTTTTATATTATCGGACAAACGGGTACTGGTAAATCAAAATTCCTGACGAATCTCATTGCTCAAGATATCAATTCTGGCGCTGGGGTATGTTTCATCGATCCACACGGCACTGACCTGGACGAGGTATTAGGAATTATTCCACCCGAGCGTGAGCAAGATGTAATTTACTTCGACCCCTCTAGTATGGAAAGAGTGGTTGGACTTAATATGTTGGAGTTTGACTACACCAAGCCCGAGCAGAAGACTTTTGTGGTCAATGAGTTGTTTTCAATTTTTCAAAAACTTTACGGAGCCAACCCAGAATCAATGGGACCAATGTTTGAACAGTATTTCCGCAACGCCACGATGTTAGTGATGGAAGACCCTGAGAGCGGCAACACCCTCATGGACATTTCCCGCGTCATGGCAGACGGGCGGTATCGGCGACAAAAGTTAGAGAAATGCACTAATCCAGTCGTCGTGCAGTTTTGGCGGGAGATTGCTACTAAGGCTGGTGGGGAAGCCTCGCTGGAAAACATAGTCCCTTACATTACTTCAAAGATCGACCCTTTAACCGCCAACGACTACATTCGACCGATTATCGGCCAGCAAAGAAGCGCTTTCAATTTTCGTCAAGTAATGGATGAGCGGAAGATTCTCCTAGTGAATCTATCAAAAGGTCGTTTAGGAGAAATTAACTCCAATCTCATCGGCATGATTTTTGTCGGGAAGATTCTCATGGCGGCCTTGTCGCGAGTGGATGATCCAACTGGTAACTTCGCACCATTTTTCCTGCACATCGATGAGTTCCAAAATATTTCCACTAATTCTATCGCGTCGATTCTATCTGAAGCTCGCAAGTACAAACTTGGGCTGACGGTCGCTCATCAATTCATCGCTCAACTTGACCAGAGTATTCGCGATGCAGTGTTTGGTAACGTCGGCTCACTAGCTGCGTTTCGAGTTGGTCCAGAAGACGCACAGTTTCTGGAGCAACAATTTGGCCCGACCTTCACAGCGAGCGAACTAATGAATGTTCCAAACTTTAATGCCTATATGCGGGTACTCGCTAACGGCGTACCGACCATACCCTTTAGTGTTGCGACACCACCGCCAATTAAACCAAACGAAGCAAAAGTACTTAGACTCAAAGAGCAGAGCTTTGCTCGCTACGGTCGTTCTCGCTACGAAATAGAGGCCGAAATCCAAGCCCGCTACCAAAAGCCAGTTTTCCCGCCTCCGATACCGACTGGTATGATGTAAGATAAGGCGGATACTTTTTATGTACGAAGCACAAGAAAAAGAACTTTCTATTGATACCCCTGAAGGACTGCAGGAATTTTTGCGGTTTATTGAAGATGTCTACCGAGATTTTATTGTGGTTATGCAGCAAACACCCGGCTCAGAGGTACTGGTGGACGGTGATTTGCTCAAGGTGGAAGTAGCTCGTAATAAAGCAGTTGAACTGGTAGCACACCATACCAAGATTTTAGAATTTGGTGGTGAGCTGTATGAGGAGGATATAACACAATTGCAGGCACTCTACGATAGTATTGTCTCAGTTTACGACAGACTAGTAAAAACTACTTACCAAGTAGCAAATAAGGAAGAAGCTCAGACCGTAATCGCGGATACTAGCGGTTTAGACGCGACATTGGATCGGGCCAAACTCTTGGCTGTTCAGGCTGATCAACTAGTCTATGAGTTTTCTGAATTGGAGACTGTCCAAGTCACTACGGCTGAACTAAAACTAGGAAAGCTACTGTATGAACAGCTGAAGCTGACAGCGAAACAGGCCTTGGATAAAGTTGGTGAGATCGAACAATTTACCGTTACTACCAGCCAGCAAGAATTACTACCTGTTGCTGCCAGACTCGATCGTGAACTAGACACTATCACTAATAATCTAGAGCAGCTACGCAAGAGCTTGGCGCGTTATTTTGAGACCGAGGCTTTCGCAGAAGAAACACCAGAGCGTAAGAATGCCCAAGAGAAAATCAAAAAAGATGAAAGAGCAGCCAAACTCTTTGATCAACAATCTATTTTTACCGTCGCGTTAAAGTCACTCTTAAAAGAAGAGCGGAATAGAGTAATTTTGCAGGAACGTCACAACTCGCCGGCGGCATTTGAAGCGAGCTTGAAGCGGGAAGTTTATCGAGTCGAAGCCCCATCAAAACTCGATGCTCTGTTAGGAATTAAGTATGCCAGTGCCTTTGTTTTTCTTAAGGATATGACACTGATGCAAATTGACCAATTTGAGAGTCAATCCAAGAGAGAAGACATCAGGTTGACCCTGCAAGAAAAAAACATTCCCTACGAAACCTATATGGCGTGGATACAGGCGCTACCCTATATGGAGGCGGTGGTAGATACTTACGATGATATGACTTTTCTCGAACTTTTTATTAGAAGTGAAATCAAAATGTTGAGTGAAGAGTTGGAAGCTAGACGTAATGCACAGGGTGTTCACAACAAGTAACATTCACGAGCCTAAAAAGAATGCTATCATATTCTTGTTATGGTGAATGTTGGTTCTTTGTCCGTTGCGGACAATAAGCTCTTTGATTTGGATACACAAGCGGGTATTACCGCGGTGCTTTTGGCGGTGCGTGCCAGCGATCTTCCTCCCAGTCACAAAAACGAGCTGCGAGATCTGATATTTCTTTATACTAATGGTGGTAAAGACCAAAGTGTTCGCTTATCTCTAGAGCAGAAAATCTCTACCCACGGTCTTATTCCTGTTGCCTCTAAGGCACCAACCCCAACTGTTTCAAAGCCCGAACAGCCGACCATTGGTTCTTTTAGAAGCGCGCCTTCCTTTGCTGCGCCAGTAGTTCCAGTTCGCGTGTCAGTAGTGGAACCAGTTCCTGCTTCAGTAGCACGAACAGTCCCAGTAACACCCACCCTGACCCAAAACCCAGCCCCAGCCAACGAGTCGGTCGTAATCCCCGCTGTCCAAATGCCGAAACCTGACCAACAGCAGTACCTAGAACGAATTCGTGAAATTAAATCGTCAGTTAACGAAAAGGTGGGTAATCCAGTTAATCTAGTAGATATCAATAATGCAGTTGGGAGAGAATACATGGGTGCGCTCCTTGATGCTATGAAGCGTATCAATAGTGGTATGTCGGCCGAAGGTGCAATGCGACGTCTAGAGGTGGCTTATCTTGCAGTCGAGGAAACTATTAGGAATATCCCGATACCAACTCCAGTTGTCGAAAGCATTGTTTCACCAACACCAATACCTCAACCGCAAGCAGTTTATGTACCGCCAGTGCCCGAACCAACACCAGCTCCATACGTTGCGCCTGTTTTGCCACCAATCTACGAACCAGTTGCTGCAACGCCACAATACCAACCAGCACCGCCAGTTTTACACCACGAAGCAACTGTACCGCCAGTTGTACCAACACCAAATTACGCTCAGCCAGTAGCTACACCAACCCCGACAATTCATACTCCGATTCCACACACCTTTTCTTCGCTGGCAGATATGGTATTGCAGTCTAACGCTCAGTCTGGCTTACAAACTCCTTTACACACACCAGCGCCAATCGCTTCTGGCGACCCTCTTCTTGCGCTTGAAGTCGAAGACGGACTAAGTCAACTTCTTTCAGAATGGTCTATCTTCAAGAAAAGCGGCATTTTCGGAACTGGTCCCAAAGGTCGTGAGCATCCACTTTATAAAAAAATGGCGCAGTTACAAATTCCACTCTTGCTCGCTGGACGTTTCGAAGGAGCCACCGAGGAGGTTCGTCAGAGTCTAACAGATTACATGAACGGCTGGCGCTACGAGCAAGGTCTTATTTACGAGAAGGGTGAGGTGTTTGAACATTATCTACGACGAGTTATACGCCACATTCTTGACCAACAAACGCGATAGCTTCGCGGCTTAAAAACGCTTTGATACTATTTTGCTACGGCAAAATAGTCTTCATCGTACATGGAGTACGCCTCAACCTATTTTCCTTGCACGCCTTGTCTCAAAGCGTTTTTAAGCCACTCATTAAGTTATTGTTTGATACTCAGAAAAAACACGGCATAATAGACAACATGATTTCTCATCATGCTGTTTTGCTAAGCGCTGAATTTCCTTTAGAGTTCCACTCGGCGGAATTTTCGCCACAGCTAGAATACCGCCAACCGCAATTTGGTATTGATCTGGTACGAACACTTATTTCGGCGGCTTATTTACGACCCCAGGCGGGGGAGCTGGAGCAAATAATCATGGTCGCAACTGAATTTATCACTGAGGAGGCTCAACAGGCGCTACTTAAAATTATTGAAGAACCACCGCTTTCCACCAAATTCGTCTTTGTACTACCTTTAGGCTACACACTGTTGCCGACTCTCGAGTCTCGTTTTGAACGAAGAGGAAGTGAGCATGGTGAAGTTGATTCGTCAGTTTTTCAAAACTTTCTGCGGGCTGGGTATAGTGAGCGCCTCCTTACGATTGAAGAATCTACCAAGAAGAAAGACACTGTTTGGCAAGCCAACCTAAAACGAGGCCTACTAGGACATCTATTCGCACACCATGCGACTATACCAAGCGAAGCTCTTAGTGAGCTTGAGTACGTTGCCCGCACCCTCCTAACCCGCGGCGCTTCCAATAAATTCCTCCTAGAACACCTAGCCCTGACATTACCAGTGTAAATTGAGAGCTGGGAGTATAAATGGTACACTGACGGGAACTAAAGTGTAGTTTGTATGGATAATATTTCTGAAAAATTAAAAGAAGTTAATGACTGGCTACAAAAGGAATATGCTGGCATCCGAACCGGACAAGCTAGTCCGATGTTGCTTGATAACGTCAAAGTTGAAAGCTACGGTTCTTTTGTAAACCTCAACCAAGTCGGGAGTGTTAATATCGAAGATGCCCGTACTCTGCGTATTAGTGTGTGGGATAAAAGTGCAGTATCAGCGATTGAAAAAGCAATCCGCGAGGCCGATCTTGGCATTTCGACCGCTTCCGACTCCGACGGTGTACGGGTTATCTTCCCCGAACTAACCGCCGATAGGCGTACCCAGCTACTGAAGTTGGCCAAAGCCAAGCTGGAAGACGCTCGTATTTCCGTGCGCAGTGTTCGAGATGAAGTGATGAAATCACTAGATAAACAACAAAAAGACGGCGACATTAGTGAAGACGAGCGCTTTACTTTAAAAGAGAAAGTGCAGATTCAGATAGATACCACCAACCGAACTCTAGAAGCCTTATTTGATAAAAAAGAAGCCGAACTCCAAAAATAATTTATGTCGATACTACTTTTCCTACTTGTTCTCTTTGTGCTCGTTCTCGTGCATGAGTGGGGACACTTCATTGTTGCCAAGAAGACTGGTATGCGGGTTGATGAATTTGCCATTGGTTTTCCACCTAAAATGTTTGGCCTTAAAAAAGGGGAAACCGAATATAATTTCAACCTTTTACCGATTGGCGGTTACGTAAAAATTTATGGTGAAAACCGTGAAGAAGGTGAGGAGGCGACAGCCGATAGCGGCCGCGCCTTTCATGCGCGCCCGAAGTGGGCTCAAGCCATTGTTCTGCTGGCGGGTATTACTATGAACATCCTCTTCGCTTGGTTTCTCTTTTCAGCTACGCTCCTTATCGGAGTACCACAGGCCGTTAATGAGTCGACTGCTAGCGAGGAAGCGACTCTAATTGTAGCAGGCACTCTAAAGGACGCTCCAGCCGACGGAGTGTTGCCAGTAGGGGCGGAGATAATTGGTGCGACGGTTGGAGACAAGACACTTGTCAATCCTGGTCCAGCTAGTTTTAGTGAGTTTGTAGCTGGAGCCGACAAGAATCTGGTAATGATTACTTATCGCCATGATGGTGTAGAAAAGACAGTTGCCTTACTTCCACAAGCGGGGCTAATCGAGGGAGATCCGGAAAAAGCTATTATCGGCACCTCTCTCGCTTTGATTGAAATTAAAAGGCTGGGTGTTGTCGGCGCTGTAATCGAAGGTCTTAAAATGACCGGGCAGGGTACGGTCAGTATCATGACAGGACTTTATACTTTAATTAAAGAGTCAATTGTCGGAACTGCAGATTTCGCTTCAGTGGCTGGGCCAGTTGGAATCATCGGCATGGTGGGTGATGCTGCGTCATACGGACTTACACCACTCCTTACCTTTACGGCAATTATTTCCCTCAATCTCGCGGTAATCAACTTGCTGCCTTTCCCAGCTCTTGATGGTGGCCGGTTGTTGTTTGTAGTCATTGAGACAGTGACTCGAAAGGAAGTGCCGCCGACCTGGACAGGTTGGGCAAATTTGGTGGGGTTTGTACTTTTGATGGTACTAATGGCCGCTGTTACTTTTAATGATATCAGCAGATTACTTTAATTCTTATGCGACAATCACAACTTTTTACTAAGACCCGGAAGGAAGCGCCAGCCGATGAGGTGGCGAAGAATGCTCAGCTTTTAATCCGGGCTGGGTATGTTTACAAAGAAATGGCGGGAGTATATAGCTACTTGCCACTTGGTTTGCGGGTGCTGAATAAAATTGTGCAGATTATTCGCGAAGAAATGAACCGTGAGGGAGGTCAAGAGATTGTGATGACAGCGTTGCAAGACGGCGAGCTATGGGAAAAGACCGACCGTTGGGACGATACAAAAGTAGATAATTGGTTCAAAACAGAATTAAAGAATGGCACCTTACTTGGTTTGAGTATCACTCATGAAGAGCCATTGACCCGTATTATGAAAGACCACATTTCTTCCTATCGTGACCTGCCTCGCTATGCGTATCAGTTTCAAAATAAGTTCCGCAACGAAACTCGTGCCAAGAGCGGTATTATGCGTGGGCGCGAATTTATGATGAAAGACTTGTACGACTTTTCTCGCGATGAAGCTGAACACATTGAATTCTACAATCGCATGCGAGAAGCCTATAAGCGGGTGTTTGAGCGCGCTGGCATTGGACATCTTACCTACGTTACTTTTGCTTCAGGCGGTATCTTCAGTGAATTTTCCGAAGAGTTTCAAACCGTATCAGAAGCTGGTGAAGATTTGATTTATGTTGACGAAAAGAGTGGCATTGCACTTAATAAGGAAGTCTATACTGACGATGTAATTGCCAAACTCGGTTTGGTAAAAGAAAATTTGGTGGAGAAGAAGTCGATTGAATCAGGAAATATTTTCCACCTTGGTACGAAGTTCTCTGAACCACTTGGACTGATGTATAAGAACGAAGCCGGCGAGGATGTCCCTGTTCATATGGGGTCATACGGTATCGGCCCAACCCGTTTGATGGGAACCTTGGTTGAAGTACTTGGCGACGAGAAGGGTCTGGTCTGGCCAGAGGCGGTAGCACCCTTTAAGGTGCACTTGGTTGGTCTCAATCTAGAAGACGGCGAGGTCAAAGACTGGGCTGATGGTATTTATACTGCATTGACTGACGCTGGTGTCGAGACGCTCTACGATGACCGTATTGAAGCCCGTGCTGGTGAAAAATTTTCTGACAGTGATTTACTCGGTATGCCATACCGCGTGGTAGTGAGCAAAAAAGGGAAGGAAGTCGGGCAGTTTGAGGTCGTGACCCGCGCTACGGGCGAAGTTCGACAATTGACTGAAGAAGAGCTTTTTGCAGATTTTGAATGAGCAAACGAATACACTCGTGTGTGACTATTGCGAATTTATACAGGCGCTTAGCATATTTCGACCCCTCTTACCCGGGGGCGAAATAGGCTGCAGCGAGCTGTAGAAACTGTTACTATACTCTGATATGAATGAAAAAACTCCGTCACCAGGTGAAAAATTACCTTCGGAGGGTGAGGTGGTGCGCATGATGGAACGCCTTTTGGAGGGAGTTAAGTTTACAGAAATTGAAAGAATTGAGAAAGACGGACTGTTGTGGAGTTTACGGTATGAGTCTATTGATTCTGAAGGGGATCGTATAATCTACGAATACGGTGTAAGAACACCTGATATTGATCTGGATGCCAGGACAGCCGTCATTCACTCTACTTTTTTCGACAAAGAAAACAATGTCGTTGGTGGCCACAATCTTGCAGATTACGAAAATGGAACCTGGAAGATTGTCAGTAGTGTCTAATTTTGCTCGACGGGGCAGCACGTAGTACAATACCTACAAATGAACGTTTTTACGCGACAATTAAACGCGCTGGTTTCTGCCGTGTCGACTGACATGGCGATTGATCTAGGTACCGCTAATACTTTAGTGTATGTAAAAGGCAAGGGAATAGTCTTGAATGAACCAACCATTGTTGCGATTAATAAAAAAACGGGACAGATGGTGGCAGTTGGAAATGACGCCAAGGTAATGCTCGGTCGCACTCCAGCCCATATTGAAGTCGTGCGTCCCTTGGTTGATGGTGTGATTTCTGACTTTGAAGTGACCGAAGAGATGTTAGCGTATTTAATTGGAAAAGTGCGTGGCGAGATGAAATCGTTTATCGCACCTAGAGTGTTGATTGGAGTTCCTTCGGGTATTACAAATGTGGAAATGCGAGCCGCGCACGACGCAGCCAAAAACGCCGGTGCGCGTGATGTTTTTTTAATCGAAGAGCCGATGGCCGCCGCTATTGGCGCCAAACTGCCGATTGGTAAATCGGTCGGAAGTATGATTGTCGACATTGGCGGCGGCACTACCGACATAGCAATTATTTCTCTCAACGGTTTGGTCGTTTCTAAGAACCTGCGCATTGCCGGCGATCATCTTAACGCTGCAATTGTTTCATATATAAAAGATCAATTCAAAGTCCATGTCGGCGAGAAGACAGCCGAAGATGCCAAAATTGCTCTCACTGCCATCACCAGCGCCAGTGCCGGTGGGAAGGACTTGGTGGTTCGAGGTCGTGACGTAGTGACTGGTCTACCGCGTGAAGTGGTGATTACTGATAGTGATGTCCGTGACGCTGTCGCTGGACATATCGACACAATTGTCGAGAATGTGCGCGCCGCGCTTGAGGTTACACCACCAGAAGTATTAGCTGATATTATGCAGCGTGGCATTCACCTTTCTGGCGGCGGTGCACTCATCCCCGGACTCGCCTCACTACTTGAACACGCTCTACAAGTACCAGTAATAGTTGTACCGGACCCGCTCAGAGCAGTGATTCGGGGAGCTGGGATTGTGGTCGAAAACCTTGATGTTTATAGTGAAATTCTTTTAGATCATGAAGCTTCATTCCAGGCATACTTCTAAAAAAAACGAACAAACTGAAAAGATTGTCCGGGTAACAGTAGCCGCTTTGTTAATGCTGGTGATCGGACTTGCACTGCCCGACTTCTTTTCGTTTACTAGTAAAATTATTATGGCTCCCGTTCACAACGTTCATAGCTGGATACAAACTTCAGACGCCAGACTACCAATGTATTTACGTGACCGAAACGACCTGATCAGCCGCATTACCGAATTGGAACAAACTGTGGCAATCGCTGCTGGTACCGACCTGACAGAACGGCGTCTCTACAAAGAGAATCAGTGGTTGCGCCAGCTACTGGGAGTGCAAAATGATAGTCGAATCGGCGCGGCCGTAATCGCACGTCCAGGACAGCTACCATACGACTATCTACAAATAGATAAGGGAAAGGAGGATGGAATACAAGCTGGCGCTCCAGTGTATGTCGGGAAAGATAACGTGATCGGTGTGGTTTCTTACGCCACCGAGGATTATTCATTTGTAGAGTTGTTTACCACTCCCGGTTTTAGAGCCACAGCGTTTATTAGTGGAGCAAATGTAATGGCTACTATCGACGGCTATGGTGGTGGTATTGCTCGTGTGCGCGTGCCACAAGGGGTAGCTTTGGCGGTAGGGGATTTGGTGCATTTACCTAGTCTTGATCCAGGTGTTTTTGGACGAATTGCCTTTCTAGAAAATGAGCCTTCCCAACCTGAGCAATTTGGCTACATTGCCCTTTCGCAATCTGTCTCTAGTCTCCACTATGTCTCAATTGGGAAAGAAGTTATACATCCTAGTGAGCCACCGGCTATTGAGGAGCGAGTTCGGGCCATTATCACTGAAACAATGAATATCGATGTTGCAACTTTAAACCTCGCTAGTACTACCATAATCGCTTCATCTAGCGACCGCTCAACTACACCATGAGATTTTTTACTTACCTCAGCCTCTACCTCCTTATCGCACTTTTAGTTCTACAAAACCAATTGCTTTTAGCTATGTTAGCAGTGTGTTTGTTTACATACTACACGAATGCTGCGTGGTTGATTTTACTTGGATTTTTAATCGATGGTTACTTCGGATCTTTTACAGCCACCCCGATGTTCACGATTGTCTCTATTTTATGGTACATCGTCTCAGAATTTGCCAAACCCCGTCTTAATTTACGAGCTACCAGTTTATGAGTCGACTACGAGATAGATACACTAAAATGGTTGAAGTTGAGGAGGTGCTTCTTGATGCATCGAACATCCCAGATTTTAATCAGGGTCGTCTTGAGGGGAAGCGAGAACTACCTATCGCTAAGCAAAGTGTCCGTACTGTGGGGCTTATCTTTACAAGTATCGCCGCTATCTTTCTTTATCAAGTTTTTAATTTACAAATAGTCCGGGGCGAAGAATTTAAAGAAATAGCCGAACGTAATCGTGAGAGTGAAGTACTGATCATCGCCGAACGCGGTGTAGTGTATGACCGTAATGGTGAAATGATGGCTTGGAATGAAGCAGATGAAACAGGCGAATACGATTTTCCCATTCGAGCCTATACTGATCGGCTCGGCCTAGGTCAGGTGTTAGGTTATGTCAGTTATCCTAAAAAGGACCACCGAGGTTATTTTTTCAGAACCGACTACTTGGGGCGAAGTGGGGTGGAGCTGGCTTTTGACAATAAGCTTAAAGGCCAAAACGGCAGTAAGGTGGTTGAAGTAGATGCTCTTAGTCATACCGTTAGTGAGCACGAAATAAACTTACCTGTCGGCGGTCAGGCCGTACACCTTTCGGTTGATGCAGAGTTGTCCGAAGCGATGTATCAGATTATTGCATCATCCAGTGAACGAGCTGGTTTCCGTAGCGGCGCAGCTGCGATTATGGATGTTAAAACGGGTGAGCTCTTGGCCCTTACTAGCTTTCCCTCGTATGATCCAGAGATAATGGCTGATGGTGACGATATCGCTACAATTGATTCATACAACAACGATGATCGATTGCCGTTTTTAAACAAAATCATCGGTGGAGCCTACACTCCTGGTTCGATTGTAAAACCATTTGTAGCTTATACGGCTTTGGAAGAAGGTATCATCAGTCCCTCGAAGACAATTATTAGTAATGGCTATTTACTAGTTCCTAACCCGTACAATCCAGCCAATCCAACTCGCTTTAATGACTGGCGCGCTCATGGCATTATGACCATGCGAGAAGCGATTGCCTTTTCTTCCAACGTTTATTTCTATATCATTGGTGGTGGTTATGGGGATCAGCCTGGGCTGGGAATTACTAAAATGGCAGCCGGCTATCATCGATTTGGTTTAGGAGAGCCGACTGGAATTAATTTAGCGCAAGAACAAGTCGGCGTCGTACCTGATCCGGCCTGGAAACAGGAGACGTTTAATGATGACTGGCGGCTGGGTGACACTTACTTCACTGCCATCGGACAGTTTGGTTTCTTGACTACACCCGTGCAAATGTTGCGGGCCTATACAGCCATTGCAAACGGCGGCACATTACTTACACCGCACGTCGAAAAAGGAGTGGCCGCCGAAGGAAAGGACATTGGACTCAACCCAACTCACTTGCAGGTTATTCACGAAGGTATGCGCAAGACGGTGATTCTTGATGGCGGTACGGCTCGTGGTTTAGAGCGAAAGGATGTGGCCTTTGCATCAAAGTCAGGGACAGCTGAAGTTGGCGCCGGCAATGCCTACGTAAATTCTTGGTCGGCTGGATTTTGGCCATACGAGAAGCCTAGATTTGCCTATATTCTTATGATGGATCATGCTCCGCGCAGTAACGCACTTGGCGCTGGTAGAATCATGGGCGAGATAGTTGAATGGATGAGTGTCAATCGACCTGAGTATCTAGAGGTAGAATAAAAATCACAAACTACACCATAACTCACAGTTTGACCCCGTGCTCATAGTGCGTATAATTAGAGAAATTTTTGCAATATGGATACACAAGCGTTTCTAACCCCAGAGAAGTTCGAAGAATTAAAAAAGGAACTAGACCACTTAAAGACCGTCCGTCGCAAGGAAGTAGCTGAGTCACTTGAATATGCCCGTAGTCTCGGTGACCTTTCAGAAAATGCCGAATACCAGGAAGCTCGTGACATGCAAGCTGCGATTGAAGAACGTATTGGTTATTTAGAAAAGACAATTAAAGAAGCCAAGATTGTCGCGCACGACAAGCACGGTGACGTGGTTGGGCTCGGCTCGGTGGTCTCTATCCAAAAAGAAAAAGACAAGGAAAATCGCGAATACACTATAGTTGGTTCAGATGAAGCCAATATTCATGAGCATAAGCTTTCATACCTATCTCCACTAGGGGAAGCACTAATGGGAAAGAAGAAGAGTGATGAATTCGAATTTGAGACACCGCTAGGAAAGCAGAAGTACAAAGTTTTGAAGGTGGAGTAAACAGAAGTAAAGAGCGGCGCTTACATAGCGCCGCTCTTTACTTTGAGGTTAGAAGTGTTAACTTAATTGTCAGTAAGTCATAATGGAGGCCAGAATGAATACTGTCACCATACAAGTTGCTTTATCGGAGGAGGGATTAGAAGAATTGGATTTGCTCGTTTCTCTGAGCGGCCTATCATCAAGGACCGAACTTTTAAATAGCGCACTTACTATCTATCGATGGGTAGCGAATGAAGTCATGGACGGGGGTGAGATCGCGGCAGTCTATCGCAATCGTGGTAGTTTCAACGTCATGGAAATGTCCGTTTTTGAAAATTTACGCAAAAATGCGAAGCGCATAAAATCATAAACATCAAAGGTCGGGTCTCAGTGACCCGGCCTTTTCTTTTTGAATGAGTAAACGAACGCGCAGCGCGACTATTACGAATTTATGCAGGCGCTTCGCCATGATTCAGGTCCTTTCCTAGACCTGAATCTGGCGGCAGCGAGCTGCAGCGAGGTCTTTCCTTTTTGTTATACATAAGCTAGGATTACTTTTGTCTATGTTTTGGGCCGATACTATTGCAGACGAAGTGGAGCGCCGCTACGCGGCGCTCATTAAAGCGGGCGGACCAATCGTAGTGCGTGATGAAAAAACCGCTTCCGGCCAAGTACATGTGGGCTCACTGCGTAGTGCTTCCATGCACGCCCTTACGGCCGATGTCTTGCGTAGTCGCGGTCACAATGTGAAGTTCCTGTTTGAGATTAACGACTTTGATCCCATGGATGGTATTCCAAGTTATTTGGATGCTGCTACCTATGAACAGTACATGGGCGTACCGCTGTGTAACATTCCCTCACCAGTTCCAGGGTTTTTAAATTTCGCTGAGTACTACGGACAAGAATATGTAAGAGTGTTAGAGAAAATTGGTTTTGGTGCAACTGTTTATCGAGCCAGCGAACTCTACCGCAGTGGTGCCATGAACGAAATGATTCAAAAAGCACTCGAGCGTCGTGCTATTGTCCGCGATATCTATTTTCGTATCTCTAAGAGTGAGAAACCAGAAGACTGGTACCCTCTCAATGTCATCTGTGAAAAGTGCGGCAATCTAAGCGCTACCAAAATCACTGGCTTTGATGGCGAGCTGGTCGATTACACCTGCTCTTCGGACACTATTGCTTGGGCCAAGGGCTGTGGTCATACTGGGCGGATGTCGCCGTATAATGGCAATGCGAAGTTCCCCTGGAAGCTCGACTGGGCGGCTAAGTTTGTTGCCCAAGGAGTCTGTTTTGAAGGTGGTGGTAAAGATCACTACACCAAGGGAGGTTCCCGCCAAGTAGCTGAAGCAATCTGTCGAGAAATTTTTGATCATGAGCCACCTTATGGAGTCTTCAACGAATTCTTTCTCATCGGTGGCAAGAAAATGTCTTCTTCAAAGGGGAATGCTGCTTCAGCCCAAGAGATGACGCTGATTCTACCGCCACATATTCTTAGACTTCTCCTCCTTAAGACACCCATCAACCGTCAACTCGACTTCGATCCAGAAGGTGATGCTATTCCAGTTCTTTTTGATACTTACGATAAGTTAGCCGAAAAATATTGGAGTGGTGTCCGTGATGATGACTCACAAGTCTTTAACTTCATTCACTTACCTGATGAACGTGGCGAATTACCAGTACGCTACCTACCGCGCTTTTCACAAGTCGCGTTTTTGGTGCAAATGCCACACATGGATATTTATGATGAAGTAGCTAAGATGAAGGAGTCTGAACTGACTGACGTCGATATTGCCGAACTCGACGAACGAATCATCTACGCCAAGCGCTGGCTCAAAGAATACGCTGACGATAAATTTATTTTTACTCTCCAGCAAACAATCCCTGCAGCCACAGCGTCACTGACAGAACCACAACAATCCGCCCTCAAACTTCTTTCCGATAAAATAGAACTGCTTACAACTATGGACGGCCAAATACTCCACGAACTCATCCATGAAGTAAAAGGGGAGTCAGGTCTTACCCCAAAAGAATTCTTCGGCGCCATCTACACTGTATCCCTCGGTAAAGACAGCGGCCCCAAAGTCGGCTGGTTCTTAAGTACGCTCAACAAAGACTTCCTCATAAAGCGATTAAGAGGGGAGGAATAAAATAAAATAAAAAATGCGATACCCTAGGTAGCGCGCTTTTTTTGTATAAATAGCTCAGCTTGTGTATAACTGTGGTTGCTGGTGGGGTAAAGTGGTATAGAATGTACGAGTGGTGGGAGATAGTGGTATACTTCGTGAGAAGTATGTCAGAGCTAGTTTGGTGACCCGCCGCAACGATCTCCACATCAATTGTGGTTGGTCACCAAACTAGCTCGGCTATCAAGTTATATGTTAATCGGCGAATATAAGCACACGTTGGATCCTAAGAAACGGCTGTCCTTGCCGTCTAAATGGCGCAAGGAACTTGGGAAGGTGCTCGTCGTGACGCGGGGACTTGATAACTGTCTCTTCGTATATCCGCTCACGGAGTGGGAGAAAATCACTGCCAAAATCGGTGAACTCCCGCTCGGGCAGGCGGATACAAGAAGCTTCAATCGATTCTTCTTGTCAGGAGCCACAGAGGTGGAGGTGGATTCAGTTGGACGTATTCTCGTGCCAGACTATTTGAAAGAATTTGGAAAACTAGAGTCAAGCGTAGTCTTGGCCGGTATCCATAATCGTATCGAAATTTGGGATGAGAAACTATGGGAGACTTACAAACGCTCAATCGAAGAGCAGGCTGACGCATTAGCGGAAAAGCTTGGAGAGATTGGCGTCCTCTAATTCACACACCTTATGCAACACATCACTGTGCTTCTAAAAGAGGCAGTTGAAAAACTGGCTCTTACATCAGAGTCGATTGTGGTTGATGCAACCTTCGGTGCTGGTGGACACGCCAAAGAAATCATTGAACGTCTCGGTCGTAAGGGTACGTACATCGGTATTGATGCCGATGCTACCGCTTTCACAGACCACAACCTAGAAGCTGCTCAGGCGACCACACATTTGGTTACCGACAACTTTAAAAACATTACAGAGATCCTTCGTTCTTTACATATTACACATACTGATGCCATCTTGGCCGACCTCGGGTGGCGGCAAGACCAATTTACCGATGGCGGCAAGGGTTTCTCATTTATGAATGATGAACCACTCCAAATGACCTTCGGTGAACCATCGAAGTACGACTACACGGCTTACGACATTGTAAACAGTTGGGCGGAGGCTTCCATTGCCGATATTATCTTCGGCTACGGTGAGGAGCGAGCGGCTCGCAAAATTGCACAAGCGATTGTCATGCGTCGAAAACACGGCCCTATCAAGACAACTAAAGAGTTAGTTGAATGCATAGAGTCGGTCGTGCGTCGTGATAAGAAGAGCAAGATCAATCCAGCCACCAAAACCTTCCAAGCCTTGCGTATTGCGGTCAATGATGAGCTATCAGTATTAGAAATCTTTCTTAAAGATAGTTTCATTTCACTTCGTCCAGGTGGAAGGATGTCCATCATTTCCTTCCATAGCCTGGAGGACAGAGTAGTGAAACAGTACTTTAAAACATTGGTACAAGCAGACTTAGCCAAGCCAATTACCAAAAAACCGATTACGCCCTCAAGCGTCGAGTTAGCCAATAATCCTCGCGCCCGTAGTGCCAAATTAAGAGTTATCGAAAAAATTTAGCCATGAAGCATGTACAACGTTTACAACTAAATACCAAAGAGCAAACCCTAATACTTTTGACACTGTTAGCGGTGTTTGTGGGAGTGTATTTATATTTTCTCAACCTCTCAGTGGTACATGTGGTAATGCGTAAGGAGACACTGGCACAACATAATCAAATCCGGACAGAAATTGCTCAGCTTGAAACATCATATATAGAAGCCCAACATAAAATTGCCGGGCGAATCGCATACTTAGATGGTTATAGTATCGATACTGCGAAGATCTTTGTTACTCGCGGGCAAGACAGTCTCGTGTTACGTGACAATTAGTTAGCCATGCAGCGCAAAAAGCTTACCACTCGCATACGGATACTGTCGGTGGCAGTGGCTCTTGTGGGTTTACTAATACTAGTAAGGTTATATTACTTGCAAATAATTCATGCTGATTATTATGCGCAAAAGGCTGAACGTCAGTATATTCATACTAAATCTGATTTGTACTCACGGGGTTCCATTTATTTCACTACTCGCGATGGGGAACAATTATCTGCCGCCGCAGTGCAGGCCGGCTACTTGTTGGCGGCCAATCCAACGCATATAAAAAACCCGGAGACCTTTTGCGAACAAGTAAAACCATACATTATTTTGGATCAGTCGCTTTGTATTGAGCGAGCCTCATTACCTAATCGAACTTTTGTGGAGCTCTTTGAGAGGCTCACAAATGAGCAAGCAGCGGAGCTGGAGTCGAAGGAAATCGAAGGTGCACTACTATATAAAAACCAATGGCGCTACTATCCTGGTGGATCCGTAGCCGCTCGTTCGATAGGGTTTGTTGGCTTTACCGACAAAGACGGCAGTGAACTGCGTGGCAAATTTGGCTTGGAACGGGCTTATGATGATGTACTGTTTAAGAAAAGAGAAGTGTTGTCAGTGAATTTCTTTGCGGAACTTTTTAGTAATGTTGACGAATTGGTGGGTGAACCCGAAGATAGTAAACACGGCGATGTAATCACTACTCTTGAGCCCGCTGTCTCACGTCTACTTGATTCTGTCCTGCAAGAAACCAACGATTTTTATAAAAGTAAAATGACAGGAGCCATAGTAATGGACCCAAAGACTGGGGCGATTTACGCGATGAATGTAGTGCCAAGTTTTGATTTAAATACACGCTCAGAAACAACCATTGATAATTTTAGAAATCCACTAGTAGAGGACGTCTATGAAATGGGTTCAATTATTAAACCACTTACTATGGCGGCTGGGATTGATTCGGGCGCCGTCAGTCGGAGTACAACCTATTATGATCCTGGTTGTATTGATTTGAACACTTACACTATTTGCAATTACGACTTAAGGGGGCGGGGAACAGTTGATATGCAACAGGTTCTCAATCAGTCACTTAATACTGGCGTAGCCTATATAGTAAAACAAATGGGTAAGGAGCACTTTCGAGATTACTTCTACGCTTATGGACTTAACAAAGTAACTGGAATTGATTTACCAAACGAAGGTTCACCGCTAATTGAGAACCTAAAGTCTCCACGTGATGTTGAGTATGCTACCGCTTCGTTCGGGCAGGGAGTGGCTCTGACACCGATGGCGACAGTACGGGCACTAGCAACTCTGGCTAACGGCGGTAAGCTTATTACTCCACATTTGGTAAAACAAATTAAGTACGAAGACGGAACCATAAAGGATGTGCCATATCCCGTAGGAGAACAGGTCCTTAAGCCAGAGACCAGCGAGGAAATTTCTCGCATGCTTTCAAATGTGGTGGATGACGCCTTGCGGGGAGGATCGGTAGCTCTTCCACACCACTCAATTGGAGCCAAAACCGGTACTGCTCAGATTGCTGACCCGGTGAACGGGGGATATTACGAAGACAAGTATTTACACTCATTTTTTGGCTATTTTCCTGTCTATGACCCACAATTTATTGTCTTCATGTATACTGTAGAGCCTCAAGGAGTTCGTTATGCATCTGAAACCTTAACTGATCCGTTCATGCAAATTGCTCGCTTCTTGATCAATTACTATTCGATACCGCCTGACCGTTAACATGAAAAATTTTCTTAAAAAAGTCGTTGTAAAAATACTTACTTGGGAAGCCAAACAGCTTATCAAACGCCACAGACCAATCATCATTGGTGTTACTGGTAGTGTCGGTAAAACTACTACCAAGGACGCTATTTATCAGGCAATAAAAAACTCGCTGGCCGCGCGCAAAAGCGAAAAGAGTTTTAACTCAGAGATTGGAGTGCCAGTCACCGTCCTTGGTCTAAAAAATGGTTGGAACAATCCACTCTTGTGGGCTAAAAACATCATCGACGGATTTTTTGTGGCGCTTTTTTCCAAAGAATACCCGGCGGTGTTGGTGTTAGAAATGGGTATCGATAGACCAGGAGATATGGAGAGACTAACCTCGTGGATTACGCCTGATCTGGTGGTGTTGACTAGATTGCCATCTGTCCCAGTGCACGTAGAGTACTTTGGAACCGCACAGGCGGTAGTCGAAGAAAAAATGAAGCTGGCGGGTGCTCTAAAGGCAGAGGGTACATTTATCTATAACCATGATGACGAAATCATCCAATCAAAGCTGGGCGAAATACTACCAAGAAGTATTGGCTTTGGTCGCTATGTACCGACAGATTATACTGGCAGTGATGATCGTTCAGTCTATTATGACGACCGCTTAGTGGGAACAACTTTTTCTATTTCACACGATAATCAGTCAGCTAGTTTAACTCTTAAAGGGACGCTTGGTACGCAACAGGTGTATGCCTGTACCGCTGCGGTGGCAGTGGCTGACGTGCTTGGCATTCCACTAATAGAGTCTGTGGCAGCCCTTCAAGAACTCGAAACTCCAACTGGACGCATGCGCTTGATTCCTGGAATTAAGTCAACGATGATCATCGACGACACCTACAACTCTTCACCAACGGCCTGTGAACAAGCACTTTTAACACTCGGTGAAATAAAATATGCTGGACGAAAAATTGCCGTACTTGGTGACATGCTGGAGCTGGGTAGATTTTCATCTGACGAGCATGAGAAAATCGGTGCCCTGGTGCCAAAAGTGGCCGACATACTGCTAACAGTTGGTGTTCGTTCCAGAAAAATTGCTGAAGTCGCCCTTAATAACGGTCTACCAGAGGAGAATATTCTCCAGTACGAAGATTCCGCTCGGGCGGGGAGGGAATTACAAAACTTGTTACAAGCCGGTGATGTGGTCCTAGTAAAGGCTTCACAGGGAATCCGCGCGGAGAAAATTGTCGAAGAAATAATGGCACAGCCCGAGCAAGCTTCTACTTTGTTGGTCAGACAAGATACAGAATGGGCAAAACGCTAAATTGAGCGTTCTTATTAAAACGACAAGTTTCAGCCCATACTAGTATTGATCAAGCTGTCTCTCCTGACTCGGCACACTATTCTCTAGTTCGTGGCCAAACTCCTGATGAGTCCAGCTGATGACGCCACTCATAACGGCAAAACCTACAACAATCAGGCCAGCGGCTCGATTCATTCCACCGTGTGCTCTTAGAGTGCCATGAATACGGGGTAGGAGGTCTGCCGCCGCTAGATAGAGGAGATTGCCAGCTGCAAAACCAGTCAAAATCCAGACATACTGTTCAGCTCGGTCGGCAATCAAAACTATTATCATTGTTCCGAGCACAATACTGCTAGCTGATAGTAGGTTACGTAAAGCCGCCTCCGCTCGGCTATAGCCAGCTCTTAGTAGAACACCAAACTCGACAATCTCTTGCGGAATTTCGTGAATCGCCAGTCCAAAAGCTACTACAACTCCAACTGAGGGATCAACCAAAAATGCGCCGCCAAGAATGAAACCATCCGCTAGGTTATGTATGGCGTCGCCAATTAGAATTAAAGAAGCGGCACCTTTTTTGTCACATTCGTCTGCTTCAAGGTGGTGAAATCGTTTGTGAAGTATATTTGATAAAACGTAAAAGCCGACAAAACCTAACATAATTGCGATACCGCCAAGAGCAGGAGCCTCTGAGAGTGTTTCAGGAATAAGTTCAAATAAAACCAGACTTAGAAAAACACCTACTGCTAGTGGAACCAAAAAGCGTTCACTTCTGTTAATATCAATATTACGCCCAAACATCAAAGCTCCGATAAGCGATACAGCTGCGACTAAAAGAGAAGCAATAATGGCGTCAATAATCATAGACAATCATTATATATAAATGCAAATAGTTTGCAATAGTGAGCCTGTGGTATTATAGTTCTTATAATGATCAAGCGGCAAAGTAAGAAAAGGGATGCGATTATGGAGGTGCTTAAAACATCAAAAGCACCACTTTCGGCGGCAGCCATCCATGAAAAACTGCCAGCAATCGACCTAGTGACTATTTACCGCAACCTTGAGATGTTTGCAGAAGATAAAATTGTGAAGAAGTTTCACTTTGCAGGGGCGGAAGCTCATTTTGAGTTCCAAAGTGAACCACACCATCATGCAATTTGTTTGGATTGCGATAAAGTCCTTCACTTTAAAGCTCCAGATAAGAAGATAGTAAAACTACTTGGCCTGGAAGATTTTGAAGTTGATGAACTTGAGGTAACCGTCAGAGGGAAGTGTAAATAAAAGCTGGCCCTCCGGCTAGCTGGTTTGTCCTATAAGCCTTTTAACAGAATCCTCATAGTAATAATCTCAGCTGATTGTTTTTCTGCGCTGCCGGTTGCTAGCAACTTTATTTCATCATGTTCAATATTGGGTACCACAGTCTGAATAGTCGTTAGTGTTGTCATGTGATGTTGAATCATAGCTTCGAGGAATGCCTTATCTAGGGTGACGCCAGAGAGCTGCGGAAGTTCACTCATCGTAGGCTTGTAGGTACCAGCGTCACTATACTCAACCCCATACCACGACTGATACCAGATTTTCATGGCTACAACTTCTTTCTCCTCCGCTTGGCTAATATCTTTAGCCAGGGCTTTTACCTCAATGTTTTCACTCTGAGCCAAGACTGATTTAGCGGCAGTAACAGACTCTTGGTGATGGGGAATCATTTGCTCAAGGAATACTCTCTCAGAGATTCCTATGGGCATACCTTTATCGTGATCGTCGCTTGTCGTTGCATTATCGACTAGTTTGCTTACGGACTCTGCGCTGTCTTTTGCAAAATTCAGTCTGGCCTTCAAATAGTTGTAACTTTCGCTTCGAACAAAAAAGTATCCGCCTAGCAATACAATAATAAGCGTTACCAGCGTCACTAGTCGGTAGGTGTTATTTTTCATACTAAGTATTATATACGTAAGAGTAAGAATGTAGGCCAATTACCACGAAAGAGGGGTGGCGTCTTTCTCGTAGAGTCACGAACAAAAAAGACCCCAAAAGGGGCGTTTTTTTGTGCTCGTGACCCAGCCCGAAGCAAAGATCGAACAAAAATGTTCGAAAACCTTATCAACGAGTCTGGGCACGTCATCCGAAAGCTGTCTAGGCAATCTAATTTCGTAGCATGACTCTCTGGTGCGAATTGGAACCAAATAGTGATAGAACTCAAAAAACAGGCAGATTTTAGAACGTTCACAGTTCAAGCAAAAATATGCAATAATTTGTATATGATTAACTGGCACGCATTAACTACAAGTGTATTTCAATATTTGAATAGCGAGCAGACATTGCTATATAAATGGCAGGATTTACTAGGTGCGGTAATCGGGGTTTTTGGCACCTTTCTAGTTGCAATTTGTGGTTTTTACTTACGACATTTATGGAATTCGTATAGTGAAGTAAGAAATAATATTCGCAAGACAGAAATAGCATTAGCTCTAACTCTCCACAACATTTACGATAATGAGTCCCATCTCAAGGATTTTCTAGTTCGGGTCAATAGAGCAATTATTCACCCCGTGAAACAGTTACAAGAAGATGTTTATTTTATAGGAAAAACAAACTTTCCATCCCTACAAACCCACCTTGATGCTAGTCTCGTATGTTCTAGATTTAAAAGTTACTACGTTCGTAATAAACTTCTTGTTATTCATAAAAATCTAGATCAATCCAATCGGACCTTTGTAGACATGAGGGAGGATTACAATAGCATCTTTGAAACAAGCAAATATCTCATCAGTACTGGTATCTCTAAAAAAGAGCAGAGGGAACAATATTTACAAAACCACGAGAGCTTTGTTACATTCGTCAAAGATATCATTAGGCAAATGCAAATTGCAAAGAAGATTCTTGCCGAAACAAAGACAGTCAATTTAAAATATCTAAAGAAACAGAGGTTTGCGATATGGAAATTAGAAAGTACATCGTTCAAGTACTTTAGAAAAAAAGAAGAGGAGGTGAAGTATCGAAGCTCATACGAAGCCATAGAGCGCATTGATAAGGCTATTTTTGTTGAAGTTGAAGAACAATTGCGAGAACAGGATCAGTTGGCTGAAGATGCTTGGGATGCTGAAAACCTCGGTATTCAGGACCCAACAAAGCAACAATAGGATCTCTTAATAGAGAAATCATCTTAGATATTTTGCTATTTAAGTATTTTTTGAACTTTCGTCTTAAGCCCAAAGGGCTTGAGGGCCGTCACGAGTTTAGTAGTATGAAACACCCTCATTTTTTGTAGTTTGTGACACGAGTCATCTTTGAAGCTGTATGGGTAATATAGCTCATTATATGACCCGTATCCGTTGTCGCTAGATTGCTTCGCTTCACTCACAATCTTGCTGGCAACAGCTTCGATTCCCACGGACTCTACGGGGAATCGGTCAGGAGTCGATTGTTTTTACATTCATTTCATTCATTAAAAACATATCGCTCACGACCCTGCCTCACTCGTTCGCAGGCTCACATCGCTCCGGCTTTCGACCTAATTTTTAAGGAACTGGTGACTATAAAAATGGAAGTGCCCTTGTGGTGGATTCCCCGACGCAAGCCAAGCAGTTGGTTTGCTTAGAGTCACAGCTATTTTCTAAAACAAGAAGCACCCAGAAGGGTGCTTCTTGTTAAGAAAATATGCTGTGACTCTACGGGGAATCGAACCCCGATTACAAGAATGAGAATCTTGTGTCCTAGCCGTTAGACGATAGAGCCTTGGCACTCAAATCTTTGAGAATTTGAGTGCGCTAGTTATAGCAATTTTTTAGGGAAATTTCAAAGGGGTGGCTGCGAAGCAGCCACCCCTTTGCCAATCGACCTGAGGTTAATTGATGTACTTATAGAAGTTGAAACCAAGCATGGCTCCAGCGATAGAACCAAGCGCGTAACTCAAGTTGAGTGAGCCAAGCGCCAGGGCCACTGCAGGGTTGATAATGCCAGCTGAACCAAGCGCGGCTGCAATAGTGATACCAAGAAGTAGAGAACCGCCAATCACCAAACCAGACATGTGGCCATGAACTGGACCACTGACCACGGCAGCGATTCCGAAGGTAAATAGAGTTGCTCCGATTAATTCCGCCAAGAAGATATTCATTGACTCGGGTACCATGCCGAGCGAAAAGCCGCCTCCCAACATGGCTGAGGCCAGACCAAAAGCAATCAGCCCTCCCAGCACCTGCGCAATAATGTAGGATATTGCGTCGTTGGTCTTGATTTTATTAATCGACCAAAGCCCGAGGGTCACAGCTGGATTAATGTGACAACCAGACTTAGCTCCAATAGTGTACACAAACAAACCGAGAACCAATCCAGCCGCGACTGGTGTTGATACAGCTGACATTCCAGTATTTAAGGTGGCGAGCACGGTTAGCGCCAGCGCAAACGTCCCGAAGGCCTCGGCAATAAGTTTTTGTTGCATAATGCAAAATTGTTCTTAAATTAAGTAAAGGATTGTATTAGTACTATCTAGCTTAATTTTATCAGTAAAAAGACACTGGTAAGGGTGCCAAGTGCATAAGTGCTAATTAGTGTGTCTTATGTTATGTCGAATATCGAAGCGGGGATTGACCTTCTTGCCAGGGTTAAAGATATCTTCAGGGTCAAAGATGTGCTCGGTGTCCTTGAAAAGTTCAAGCATTCTTTTCGTAAACATTTTGCCTAGGTAAGGAGTACGAATAATCCCATCGTTATGTTCGCCACAAATGTCACCCTTAAACTTAATCGCTGTGTTGTAGAAAGCGTCTGCCATTTTTTCCACCAGAACCGCCGTCGTTTTATTAGTGAAATCAAGCAGAGGATAGAAATGGAAGTGACCATTACCACCATGTCCGTGTACGGCAGCAGTGACGTTAAACTCTTTAAAGAGTTTTTTTATCTGCATAAAGAACTTCGAAAGGTTTTCTGGTGGAACAGTCATATCTTCAAGAAAGGCTGCTGGGCGTTTGTTTTTGTCTTGGAACTTGGAAAGGGTATAACTGGCTCGACGAATCTGCCAATACATTTCGGCTTCAATTGGATTAGAAACAATGCGGGCTCTTGATGTTTTGGTGTTTAGAGATTTTACAATCTGTGGCGCAGAATTTTTCTGAATTGCTTCTTCATCTAGAGTAACAAGCATTGTGAATTCAGGTATTCGGCGCGCCAAACGTACATGGTAGGTCGTGTACATAGAGAGCATAACGCGGTAGTACATAAGGCCAGACAAACGCTGCTTGAAAAAATCAGGATTGGAAAGCGCCAGGTCGAAGGTGAGGCCGTCAAAAATCTCGACGTTGATGGGATTGTATCTGAGTGATTTCATCACGATATCAGCTGCCTCGGCTAGGTCAAAAATCGGCACCATCAAAAGGGTAGTGTTCTTCTGAATCGGTAGGGCCCGCATGGTGATGTTTGTCACAATCCCGATCGTGCCTTGACTACCTGATATCAAACGGGTGAGATCAAACACACCTTTGCCTTTCTTAAAAGCCGCCACTCCTTCTGGAATTACATTCCAAAGTGCATAGCCAGCAGAATTTTTCTTAGTCCTTGGTTTGTTGCGCTTTATTTCTGCCTCGTTTTTTACAATTAGCTCATACACAGACTGGGCAATTCTTGCGTGTTCGTGCTTTTGTTTGATTAAGTTTTGAAATTCTTTGAGCGAAAGAGGTTTGATAGTGTAGGTTTTGCCGTCTTTAAGGACGACATCAAGAGCTTCTATCCAGTCGGCGCAATGACCGTAACGTAGGGAGTCGGGACCAGCCGCATTGTTAGCCACTGCACCACCAATGGTACAAATGTCTTTAGAAGAAGTGTACGGAGGTAAATAAAGATCGTATTTCTTAAGTTCTTTTTCGAGGTCACGCCACATCAAACCTGGCTCACAGGTAAAAATTGCCTTGTCTTTTTTTACAGTGACAGGCCCCATTTTGTCTAAGTGAAGCATGTCAACCACTATAGAATCGGTAAGAGAACCACCACTAAGACCAGTACCCGCCGCCCGGGGGGTAAGCGAAAGGGAAGAGAAGCGCTTAGTTTCACGAGCGATGGTTTTTACAACCACCTCAACATCACTCTTGTGTCGGGGTTGGATGACCACTTGGGGACGGATGGAAAAAATACTTTCATCGGTGCTGTACTTATCAAGGAGTTCTTTTGCTGTAGAGACTTCACCGTGGAAGCCAGCCTCACGCAGCATTTTTTCCATCAACAAGTGACCCAAGGGATTACGCTTTATGCTGGTGCCGTGAGTTTGAATTTTTTTAGCAGCCATAGCCAAAGGCACTTTTTTAGAATCCTTAAGCGTAATTTTACGCGGCGTCTTTTTTAATGACGCTGGCTTTATTTTGGTACCAATAACAACCCCCGAAGAACTTTTAGTCATTTAATAAGTATACTCCTATTCAGATAAAACAAATAAAAAAACTTTCCACAATTAAGTATAAAAAAGAGAAAGAAATAACTGAACCACTCTCTCTATATCTTATAAGATATAACGACGAGATAAACTAACGATTGAGGATGAAATGAAAAATAAAGAACCCGCGGCCGAAGTCGCGGGCTCTGTGGCTTGTCTGCAGAATCGGGTATTTAGCCAAAATTTGAAGCGGAGAAGATTATCAATCCCCACAGAATTGCGTTTAAGAGAATCCCAGCGGCATAGAGACTCAACCACGCCTTAGTAGGATCCTTGCGCCGCCACTCAGGGTAACCTGCACCATTTTTCATTTACCTCTACTCCCTTGTTTGTTTAGAACGGAATTCAATATTACATATTTATCAGAATTGTCAAGACAATGAGGTTTCAAGTCTTGAGACAAAGTGGATATGTTAAGATTGCCCCTATGACACAAGAGAGGGCTTTGGAGATTTTGAAAACAGGAGCGAATGTATTTTTGACGGGGGAACCAGGAGCGGGGAAGACCTATGTGATTAACCAGTATATTGCCTGGTTGGAGGCGGCAGGACTAAAGGTAGCTGTGACGGCCTCAACGGGCATTGCAGCGACGCATATTGGGGGAGTCACTATACATTCTTGGAGTGGCCTTGGTATTCGCGATCAATTGCAGGCGTATGACTTGGATCAGATCGGGAGTAATGAAAAGGTGGTGAAGCGAGCTAAGTCCGCGCACGTTTTGATTATTGATGAGATTTCAATGCTTGATGGAAAAGTGCTTGATATGGTGGATCAAGTGTTGCGGACTGTTCGCCAAACCGGAGAAGCATTTGGCGGACTGCAGATAGTAGTTGTCGGGGATTTCTTTCAACTCCCACCAGTTACCAGAAACGGTGACATTATGCGCTATGCCTTTGAATCGCGGGCCTGGGACAATGCCAAGCCGCTTATCTGTTACATCACAGAACAATATCGTCAAGAGGACGAGATGTTACTCGGTCTTTTAGGGGCGATTAGACGTAATCAGATTGAGGATGACCACTATACACTTTTGCAAGAGCAAACATCGATTGCTTACGAGCACCTAGAACCAACTCGTCTCTATACACACAACGCTGACGTGGACGCAGTAAATACTGCCAAATTGGCCGAACTACCAGCGCCAGCGCGAACCTTTAAAATGTCTGGCACTGGCCGCAAACCGCTACTTGAAGGATTAATAAAAAATTGTCTTTCACCAGAATGTCTTTACCTTAAAGAAGAGGCGCTTGTGATGTGTACCAAAAACAATTTTGAAGAAGGCTATGTCAACGGTACGTTGGGACGAGTCATTCGCTTTGAAGAAGGTTATCCCGTTATTGAGACAACTGATGGCGAACACATTACGATAAAGCCAACCACTTGGGAGATTGTGGAAGATAAAAAAGTGTTGGCTTCGATTGAGCAACTACCACTACGCCTGGCCTGGGCGATTACAGTACATAAGAGTCAGGGGATGTCGCTTGATGCAGCGGAAATTGATCTGTCCAAAGCCTTTGTGTACGGACAGGGTTATGTGGCACTTTCCCGCGTACGCTCGCTTGCGGGGATGAAGATTCTTGGGATGCACCCCAATGCGCTGCAAGTGGACCCGAAGATTGTGATGCAAAATAAACGCTTCCACGAGCAATCGGATTTAGCCGAGGACGCTTTTGTCGAAATGGAAGAAAAAGAAGTGGCACAAATGCACGAGCGCTTTGTGGTTGCCAACGGTGGCAAGGTCCCTAAGCCTGATGAGATTGGACAGATCAAGGTGTCCTCTTTTTGCCGTGTACAAAAAGAGAGTACATATACTCAGACCAAAAATCTCTTGTTAGAGAAGAAATCGCTGGCTGAAATTGTAAAGGAGCGCAGGATGGTGGAATCAACTATTTGGAGTCATATCGAAAAAATGGTGGCCGAGGGCTCCCTAGTTCTTCAAAATATTAGACACCTTGAGCCAAAGTCAGAGTGGAAAGCAACCCGTTTAAAGATTGATATGGCCATAAAAAAACACGGTAGTGAACGGCTCAAAGCTCTGTATGAAGAAACTGGCGAAAAATACGATTATAACCTGATTCGCCTAGCTCGAATTGAGTATCAATTAGAACACACCCAAGAGCCTTTTTAGGGGATAATTTTTGTAACGTTTTTGTTTCGAAAGCGTATTATATAAAGGATCAGTTACGTGCTGGTGCATTTTTTAGTCTTAATAATTAATTTTTAGATTCTTTATATGAAGAAATTAATAGTTTCTGGAGTATTGTGTGGTGTGGCCGCTTTAGGTACCACTCAAATGGCGTTGGCGGAAGAAGTTACTACAACTACTACCACAACCAGTCAGTCCGACATGCTGTCGAAGATTCAAGAGCTGATGAAACTTATTGCTAGTCTACAAGAACAAATCAATGCTGCTAAGGGTGCGATTCAAGAATTAGCTACCGACCTTGATCTTGGTGCTAAGAATGATGACGTACTTAAGGCGCAAGAGATTCTTGCCTCTGATCCAACTCTCTTTGGTGTGAAGCCAACTGGCTACTTCGGTCCGATGACCCAGGAAGCCATCAAAAAGTTTCAAGAACGATATGGACTTGAAGTAACTGGTAGACTCGACGAAGCTACCCGCGACGTTATGAAAGAATTGCGCAAAGAGCGTAAGGAAGGTCGTGTACCGTTTGGTCTTATTAAGTCTGGCGAAGTAAAAGACCGTATCTTGGCTCGTCTTCACGCTAAGTGGGATCACGACGACGAAGATGATGATATGGATGATGATGACGACGAAGATAATGACGACGAAGATAAT
>JBBTYP010000006.1:0-20749 GCA_038061715.1 Patescibacteria group bacterium | reverse complement strand
CCGAAGCTATCGTAGCTTGGTTCAAAGATAAAAATCACCAAAAGCTAGTCGATGACCTTTTGAAATATGTCACTCCAGAAATCGAGACTGGCCAAGCCGTAGCGGCAACCCTGGAAGGCAAAATTTTTGTCCTCACTGGTACCCTTACAAAATATTCTCGTGACGAAGCCAAAGAAGCCATCCAAAAGCGTGGCGGCAAGGTGACTGGCAGTGTCTCCAAAAAAACCGACTACGTCGTAGTTGGTGTTGAACCAGGTAGTAAAGCAGACGCCGCCACCGCCCTCGGGGTCACCCTTATCAATGAAACAGCCTTTTTGAAGCTCATGGAAAAGTAGCCCCAAGAGTGCTATCATGCGACCATTATGAAACGTGAAGATGTTGCACATTTGGCCACTTTAGCCCGGATTGAATTATCTGAAGCTGAGCTTACGAGGCTTGAGGAAGAACTTTCCTCGATTGTCTCGTATGTGAGTGCCATTACTGATATTGCCGGAGATGAAGCTGATACTGCACCTCAACTCGGCGCACGCTTTAATGTATTTCGGGCGGACGAAGTAACCAATCAAGCTGATGAATATACCGAAGACCTGTTGGCGGAGTTGCCACAGCGTGAAGGTCGCTATATGAAGGTTAAGAAAATTTTGGGTGGAGAATAATATGAAAACTATCTCTGAACTAAGGGCCGCCTTTCTTGCTTTGACCTACACACCAACGCAAGCAGTTGAAGACTCACTTAAGATAATCGCCAAAAAAAACGGAGAGCTCAATGCGTTCTTGGATGTGTATGACGATGCCAAGGAAGCGGCGGCAGTTGCCACCAGTCTGTATGCCAAAGGCGGTGACCTGCCGCCGCTCCTAGGTATACCAGTTGCTATAAAACACAACATCATGAACAAGGGTAAGCGAGTGACGGCTGCTTCCAAAATTCTGGAAAATTACACGGCTACTTACGACGCTACTATCATCAGGCGACTGCGTGACGCTGGGGCTATATTTGTAGGCGCAACCAACATGGATGAATTTGCGATGGGAAGCTCGACCGAAAACTCAGCCTTTGGTGTAACCAAAAATCCACTCGACATCACTCGCGTTCCAGGCGGTTCCTCTGGCGGTTCCGCAGCTGCAGTCGCCATGGGGGCAGTACCAGTTGCTATCGGTACCGACACTGGTGGATCGATTCGCCAGCCAGCCAGCTATTGTGGCTTGGTCGGCTACAAACCAACTTACGGCGCAGTCTCCCGTTACGGACTCATCGCGATGGGATCATCTCTCGATCAGGCTGGGCCGATGACAAATACCGTGGCGGACGCAGAACTAGTGCATAACGTCATGGCTGGTCTTGATAGTTTCGATGCCACCACTATTGCGCCAGATACGTATCCCGTATTATCCGAAAAAACCACTTACACTTTTGGCGTCCCGCGTGATTTCATGAAAAAGGGCGTTGATCCAGATGTGCTCCAAACTTTTGAAAAGCATATTGAACTTCTCCGAGCGCAAGGTCATATTGTTGTCGATATTGATTTACCACTGTTTGAGAAAGGTTTGGCTGCCTACTACATTGTGATGCCGGCCGAGGTTTCTTCCAACTTGGCTCGCTATGATGGTATTCGCTATGGCTATAGTGCTGAGGGGGAGAATCTTCTGGAAGTCTATCAAAAGTCGCGGGCACAGGGTTTTGGAGCGGAGGTGAAGCGGCGCATTTTGCTAGGTACCCATGTATTGTCTTCGGGTTACTATGATGCTTACTACGGTAAAGCCGAATTAGTCCGCCGTAAAATGCGCAGCGAACTAAAGGACGTTTTCAAAACCATTGATATCATCCTCACTCCCACCGCACCAACTCCAGCTTTTAAAATTGGCGAACAGAAGGATTTGCTCTCAATGTATAGTCAAGATGTTTTCACTGTACCAGTCAACCTAACTGGAGTACCAGCCATCACTTTTCCAATGGGAACCGTGAATCGTGAAGGAATCGACCTACCAGTTGGGGTACAATATATAGCACCACTTGGTGGGGACGCTCGTCTTTTCAGTATTGGCAAGAAAATTTACGATGAACGACTATAAAAGTCCACATGGATCCAATTGAACCAATCTCAGTAGCAGTAGAAGCCACTACCACAGTTCCAGCGCCGCCAGGGATTGATATATTTTCCCTAATCTGGAGTATTTTCGGTAATAGTGAAGGGACCGCCAGTTTCTTAAATCAAAACGGCTTCCTCAATTTTTTTGATGTCGTCTGGACCATTTATGCTTTCCTCGCCTTCATTGTGTCTGGACTGATGTTGGCACTTTATGCTTACGCATCAACGAGACGTTGGCAGTTTTATGCTAAAAGTGACGCCGACTTAAGACGTGAAGAAGTACTTTATGACGAGACGTATCGGGGAGTAAGGTCTTCAAACCGACTCGATGATGTGCTTACTCATATCGCGTCACCTAACCCTAATGACTGGAAGTTAGCTATTATAGAGGCCGACATAATTCTTGATGATGCACTAAAATCACTGGGATATGCGGGCGGTTCACTGGGTGAGCGACTGAAAAGTATCTCAACAACACAACTAAGTACACTGGACGAAGCCTGGGAAGCCCACAAAGTTCGCAACCGTATCGCTCACGAAGGCGCTGACTTCGTTCTTACCAAGCGCATCGCTGAAGACACCATCAATCGTTACCGCCGCGTGTTCAATGAGCTCGGAGTATAATTGTCCCGGTATCTTATAAGATATCGAGTGCCGATTCCAGCCACTTTCATAAGGTAGTTAGTGAACGCAAAAGATGTTGGATCAATACATACGATTGCCAAACACCGATTTTAAGTGTATATTTCACCCACTGAATTTTTGATTTCAGTATGAATATATAGCGGGGTAGAGGAGAGGTACCTCGGGAGGCTCATAACCTCCAGACCCCGGTTCGATTCCGGGCCCCGCAACAAGAAAAGGAAATACCAGCTTCGGCTGGTATTTCCTTTGTCGATTTTTGTAAGACTAGCAAACGAAAAGGCCCGCATCAAGAGGAGCGGGCCTTCACCAGTGAGAGATGTGATATTTGCTCACGAATCACGGATATCCCGAAGCTTGCGAACCAGTTGAACATGGTTCATTCTGCTTAGGCTTGTGGACAGAGCACTTCGTTCATGAGGGTCCATTGAACGCGCTCTCGGATGATTCAATATCGCTTCACGGGTTTGATGGGAGCTAGATTGTTCGTGCACGACCGTCCTCCTTTGACTGGGATCATATCTGACTATAGCAAAATTCACCTTAAAAACAAATGACCAGGAACTTACATTGGTTTTTTTGGCTTTTGCCAGAGTGTCCTTTATCTGCAATGTGTCATTCTGGCAACGGTAAAAAGAACCTGCCTGTGATAGTCAAATAACATCTTCGGATTCATGTCGGCTATCTTGAGGACATCAAAAAAGCGGAAGTCGTCCTTTCAAATCTGAACCAGTAGGAAACAAATAAGTCACATGGTAATATATAACCTATGGCTAAGTTCGATAAAAGGCGTGAAGCATACGAATTAAGAAAATTAGGATTTAGTATAAATAATATTGCGGCTCAGTTAGGAGTTTCTAAAAGCTCGGTAAGTGTATGGTGTCGTGACTTAATCCTTACAAAAACACAACAGCAAAGGTTAAAACAAAATTCTTACGAAGCTGGTCATAAGGGCAGATTAATCGGTGCTGAGATGAATCGACAAAAGCGACTTTCTTCAATTAAATCTTACGAGGAAAAGGCTCGATTGGAAATTGGAAATCTTACAAATCGGGATCTGACCGTCTTGGCGACAGCGCTTTTTTGGGCAGAAGGGGCAAAGACAGGTTCAAGATTCGTTTTTATAAATTCTGATCCAGATATGATTTTAATAGTAATGAAATATCTTACTAAAGTCTTAAAAATTGAACGTTCGCAAATAAACGCAACGATACAAATTAATCGAATTCATGAAAAGAGAATAGAAGAAATATACTATTTTTGGTGTTCACTACTGCAAATACCTAGAGATCAACTCGGTAGACCATACTATATTGATGTCGTGCCGAAGAAAGAATACGAAAATCAGAATTCTTATAAGGGTATCTTACGGTTACGTGTGAACAACGGCGCTAGTTTACAATACAAGCTATTGGGGTATATTAGTGCATTGAGGTTACAGAAATAACCAGATATGTCGGCGTAGCTCAGTCGGTTAGAGCGGGCGTTTCATAAGCGCCAGGTCGGAAGTTCAAGTCTTCCCGTCGACACAAAACAAGACACTTTGAAAATTTTTGAAATCATGTATAATGCCCCACACAAACTTCATTTAAAACGAAAAAAAGTCGTTTTTGAGAAGTTTATAAAAGACTGTAGGTTGTAAGAGTAATCTTGCACCTGCCGCAATTGAAAGCTACGTGAAAGAAATTTCTATTGGTCTATCACTTGCGGGCGTAGCTCAGCTGGTTAGAGCGTCCGCCTGTAGACGTGCAGCTTTCCCTTCGAAAGGGGGATTGAAACTTTCCGGGATATCGGTGAAGGCTAAGTCGTTTGATGTAGTGCCCAATAAGCACTGCGAGATATGCGAATACCGAGGGAACCCCATACACAAAAACAAATAGTATGGGGGCGCCGTAGAGACTAGATACCGGGATACCTACGTCGAGAGATAAGGTAAAGATATAGTCCATGCCACTATGAAAATAGTGGGTAAGATGCACGCGGAAGGTCGAGGGTTCGAGTCCCTTCGCTCGCGCATAAAAAAGCACCCTTGTGGTGCTTTTTTGCGAGTGACTCAAAACAGTCCGGGGGACTGTTTTGGGGACTCGAAAAGGTTGCCAGCATTTTGTGACCGAAGGGAGCAAAAGGCGACAACCTGTACTGAACATGTAATGTTCGAGTCCCTTCGCTCGCGCAGATAGAAAAGTTCAGCTGTTCTGTGCCTTTTTCATAACGTGAAGGTTTGTGGTGTAATGCTATACTTTTCCAATGAAAGAGTATGAAAATTTAACCCTGTGGGTGTTTACGGCCGTCTATCTATTTTGGGGTGGAGCTTATTTTATACAAGATTTAAACTTGGAATTTGTTATATACGGGGGAGTGATTATTGCAATTTTAGGGACTGTATTTGGTACGGTCTCCTATACCAAGTTTCCCCTTTGGCAGCTTTGGCTGCTCTCAATCTGGGGTCTTATGCATGTGCTGGGTGGGGCAGTACAAACAGTCGATGGGGTGTTATTTGCCTATAAAATTTATCCCTTTCTGGATTTAGGTGGAGATTTTTATATTTTAAAATACGACCAGGTTGTCCATATGTATTTGTATGGAGTCGTGGCGCTGATGGCTTATCGTCTTTTCATCACTAGATGGTGTGCGACAAAGGGATGGCTGGTTGGCCTGGTTGCTGTACTGGCATCGCTTGGCGTGAGTTCGCTCAACGAAATAATGGAATTCTTAATTGCGGTGACGGTAGAGCGAAATGGGGTCGGAGGGTATGAAAATGCCATGCTCGACCTGATGTTTAATCTCGGCGGAGCGGTGGTGGCAATAGGGCTTCTGGTGTTGTTTTCAAAAAAAAGGTGAAAACCAGAAGAAGTAAGGTACAATATTTGCCAAGCCATTTTAGCTCAGTTGGTAGAGCGACGGTATCGTAAATCGTAGGTCCCGAGTTCGAGCCTCGGAGATGGCTCAAAAGTGGAAAAATGCCAACTAGTTTGCTATGCTGTGGCGGCTCGCTAAGTCGAGTGAAGTAGAGACAGGTTCGATGCTTCGAGCGTGAGGAACACCCTCCTACACCCCAGTGGTTCCACCCCTGGATTAGTGGCAAGGTTCTCGACTAATTTTACCTGTCGAGGTAAAGAAGGGTCGGCCTCACGCTCACCCTATTGCCGTTATAGCTCAGCTGGTAGAGCGTTGCCATGGTAAGGCAAAGGTCTTCGGTTCAATCCCGAATAACGGCTCCAAAGTCAGACTTTTTTCTAGAACACCCACGTTTTGGTGGGACGCTTTGCGTGTGCAATTAGGCTTGTTTCATGAAGTAGGTCTGAGCAGAGTTTTTCTAGGGACTCCAAAAGCAAAAGCGCCCTAATGGGCGCTTTTGCTTTTATGGCGGCAGATAGTGTTTTTTGATAAAGTGTACATAGATAGGACAAATAGCAGGAGACTTATCGTGTCGGAAGCAAAAATTTTTATCTCAGATGAAATTCTGGGCTTTATGAGTCCAAAGAGAGCCCATGAGGATTATCAGGCCTTGATGGCTCGGTTGCACGGGGACAAGCAGGTCTTCAAACTTCCTTTCTTGCATAAACTCAAAAAATCGCCTACGACGATAATTATTTTCGTCGTTATGGACGACAAAGTTATTTCGACTGCCCAAGGTTCTTATGCGGAACTTTTCCCAACCGACCATGTCTACGTTAATAACGTGGTCACGCTAGACAATTATAGAGGGAAGGGTTACGGCAAGCTTGCTATGGAAGCATTGGAAAGCGCAGCTAGAGATAAATGGGGTCGTCAAAAACAAAAAATTAAAATGTTTTTAACCAATAGCCCAAAGAAAGAAAACGGCGGTTTCTATGAGAGTCTAGGCTATTCTGCCCGGTCGGTAGAAAACGATAATACTACCGTCATCTGGCTGAAAGACATTTAGTTCCAGGCTCAATTGCTGTATTTGCATCACCTTTTAAATAAGGTGATGCAAATTTGTTTCTGTTATACTCATCCCATGTCAGACCCACAGTTACGAATAAATGAAATCGAAGCGGCCATGCTTGAACCGACGTTTTGGAATGACCCAAAAGTGGCGCAAGCGATGATTAAAGAACTTCAGGAACTTAAAGATGTTACGACTGGTGTCGGTAAGTATGACCGGAATAATGCGGTATTTACTATTGTGGCCGGAGCAGGTGGCGATGACGCTGAAGACTTTGCCCGGATGCTAGTGGAGATGTATCAGCGCTACGCGCAGGGCAGAGGGTGGGGCGTGGTTATCCTCGACAGTAACACCAATGACCATAATGGCTATCGCAATATAACTTTTATGCTACAAGGAAAGAACGCTTACGGTATTTTACAAAATGAGTCGGGAGTACATCGTTTGGTGCGCATTTCGCCTTTCAACTCTAACGGCAAGCGCCAGACTTCCTTTGTGCTGGTGGAAGTGTCACCAGAGATAGAAGATGTGAGCCAGGTGGAATTAAACGAAGATGACTTAGAAATCTCGTTTGCTCGTTCAGGCGGTGCTGGGGGGCAAAATGTGAACAAGCGCGAAACGGCCGTGCGCATAGTGCACAAGCCGACCAATATCTCGGTGAATGCCACAACCGAGCGTTCGCAGCAACAAAATCGCGAGCGGGGACTGGCGCTCTTGGCGGGCAAAGTTTTTGCCTTTCAAGAAGCCCAGCGGACCCGCGAGCTTCAAGGATTGTCCGTCGAAAAAACCCTTAAAATCGAATGGGGTAGCCAAATCCGCTCCTACGTACTTCATCCTTATCAGCTTGTGAAAGACCACCGCACCAATACCGAAGTCCGTAATGTAGAGGCAGTATTAAATGGTGATTTGTCTGCCTTTTTGGAGGTGACTTCACACCCAAATCAGTAAAACACTCGGGATTACTAATTCAAGACTTACGTTGTCGTGATATAATAGATAACGTCTATGATTTATTTTGATAATGTCTCGAAGATTTACAATGACGGACGTTCGGCCGCACTTCAAGAAGTGACCTTCCAAGTGGCTCCGAAAGAATTTGTCTCTATCGTCGGTCACTCGGGCGCGGGCAAGACAACTCTACTCAAGATGATTATTGCCGAAGACAAACCAACTGGCGGTCAAGTATTTTATGAGTCACTCGATGTTCATCAGATTCCTCGCGCTAAACTTTCGCACTACCGGCGTAAAATCGGCACTGTCTTTCAAGACTTTAAGCTTTTGCCTAATAAAACCGCCTACGAAAACGTCGCTTTTGCTATGGAGGCCAACGGTCGTACCGATGAGGAAATCTCTCTGAATGTACCTCAAGCACTTGCTCTGGTTGATCTCGAAGATAAAATCTGGAATTTTCCACATGAACTCTCTGGCGGTGAGAAGCAGCGAGTTGCCATCGCGCGAGCGATTGTAAATCAGCCCGACATCATTATTGCCGATGAGCCAACGGGTAACCTAGACCCGATTGCTACCTACGAAATTGTCCAAATCCTCCGTAAGATTAATGAACTTGGCACCACTGTCATTATGACTACTCACAATAAAGGAGTAATTGATGAAATTGAACGTCGGGTTATTACCATGGACGGAGGTCGAATAGTTCGAGATGACTCCAAGGGTAAATACATACTATAATCTTTCTATGATTACCACTGCCATTCGTCGCATTATTCGTTCTGGGTTTATCGGGTTTTGGCGTAATGCCTATGTATCGCTGGCCTCCATTTTCACTCTCACCGTGGCTCTGTTTGTGATCGGTTCCACGATGTTCATCGACCAACTGCTGACTACCTCAATGACAACTCTACAGGCAAAGGTTGACATCAATGTCTATTTTGTACCAGAGGCCCCCCAAGAGGAGATCGATCGACTCTATTCGGCAGTGAAAGCCATGCCAGAAGTCGAATTTGTTCACTACACTTCGCGGGAAGACGCCCTCACCGATTACCGCAGTGAAAACCAAAACAACGAAATCGCGATGCAAGCGCTTGAGAGTCTCGACGACAATCCGCTGGGTGCCAACCTCGCTATCCAAGCTACCGACCCTATTCACTACGAAAAAATCTCGAAATTTTTTGAAGAACAAAAAGGTAACGAGTCACCCCAAACACCAGTGATTGATAAAGTGAGCTATCTCGATAACAAAGATGCCATCGATACTTTGAGTTCAATTATTAATGCGATTGAGAAAGCTAGCTTCGTGGTCATGTCGGTCCTTCTGATAGCAGCAGTCTTAATTACTTTCAATACTATACGCTTGGCGATTTATACTGCTCGCGAGGAAATCTCCATTATGCGCTTGGTGGGAGCCAGTAACATGTTTATTCGCGGACCGTTCATGTTGCAAGGAACCATGTATGGCTTGCTGGCGGGTCTCTTGGCGGTTATCTCCTTTTATCCCATTATGTTATGGCTTGGCCCACGCACTGAGGAGTTCTTTGAATTCAACCTTCTCACGTATTACCTCGAGAATATCTTCTACATATTCTTTGTTCTGGCTGGTATCGGTATTGTGCTTGGACTCGTTTCAAGTATTTTGGCAGTTGCTCGCTACTTGCGAACCTAACCTAATCTCTTCGTCATATGGCAAAATCTAAGCAGGTGTCCCATCAAGTTAAGACGCCTAAGTACATCTTCGTAGTTGGTGGAGTGATGAGCGGTGTCGGTAAGGGCGTTACCTCGTCTTCAATTGCGTTGCTCTTGAGTTCGCGCGGGCTCAATGTCACCGCAATTAAAATTGACCCGTATATCAACGTCGACGCTGGTACCATGAATCCAACCGAACACGGCGAAGTGTTTGTTCTCAAAGACGGTCTTGAAACTGATCAAGACATGGGCAATTATGAGCGCTTTCTCAACAAAGATCTGCCATCATTAAACTACATGACCACTGGTAGCGTATACCTATCAGTCATTCAAAAAGAACGCAACCTGGAGTACGGCGGCCGCAACGTGGAAGTAGTGCCTGATATCCCTCTGGAAGTAATTAGTCGCATTAAGAAAGCTCAGCAAGCCGCTGCTGCCGACGTCACCCTCATAGAAATCGGCGGGACTGTTGGTGAATATCAAAACGTGCTTTTCCTCGAGGCGGTGCGTATGATGAAGACCAAGTGCCCGGAGGACGTGGCAGTGGTGATGGTGAGCTACCTACCAGTCCCAGGTTCAATTGGCGAGATGAAGACCAAACCAACCCAAACTGCCGTGCGTACACTCAATAGCGCTGGGGTATTTGCTGATATCATTATTGCGCGTAGTCCGGCTCCGGTCGACAAAAAGCGCAAGGACAAAATCGCCACCTTCTGCAACGTAAAGACAGAGAACGTAATCTCGGCTCCTGACGTGGGTAGTATCTACGATATTCCGCTTAATTACGAACACGACAAACTTTCTGAGCGGCTTTGTAGTGTGCTTGGTATCACCAAAAAGAAATCACCCGATTTGTCCGCTTGGAAGAAATTTGTCACCCGTTCAAAAAATAATAATGACACAGTAAAGATTGCCGTAGTGGGTAAGTACTTTAATTCTGGCGATTTCGTCCTCTCCGACGTTTATATTTCGGTCTTAGAAGCCATCAAGTACTCAACCTATGCCCTTAATCTAAAACCAGAGATTACCTACCTGAGCGCCCAGACTTTCACCGCTAAAGAAAAGTTGAAAGAACTCAAAAAATACGACGGGATTCTTGTGCCTGGTGGTTTTGGCAAAACTGGCATTGACGGCAAACTAAACGTTATTGAGTACGCTCGTAAGCAGAAGATTCCATACTTCGGTATCTGCTACGGTATGCAGCTTATGGTTTTAGAGTATGCAGAGAATGTTCTCAAGCTTAAGAACGCCAGTACCGAAGAGATAAATCCCAAGGCGGAACACTTGGTGGTGGGCGTGATGTCCGAGCAACGGGAGAAAATCGCCAAAAAAGATATGGGTGGCACGATGCGCCTTGGACAATATGAAGCCGTGTTGAAGAAAGGTTCACTAGCAGGAAAGGCCTACCGAGCCACTAGTGTTATAGAGCGTCATCGCCACCGCTACGAAGTAAGTAACGAATATGTCGAACGTTTAGAAAAAGCGGGACTACAATTTACCGGCAAGTCTCCCGCTGGAGACTTGATGGAGATTGCTGAGCTTCCAGTTGGCGTACACCCCTTCTTTCTAGGTGTACAATTCCACCCCGAACTCCAAGCCCGCCCCCTGACACCGCACCCTCTTTTCACTGCCTTTGTGAAAGCAGCCTACGAAAATAAGTAACAAATAAGCGATTTGTCACCCCTTTGTATAAAAGTCGCTAATCGCGGTATACTTAATGGGTTAATTTAATTTAATTTTATGTTTCAAGGAAACTGGACCTGTAGTGTTTGTGGAGGGGCTATCACCGAATTGCCTTTTGAACCACGCAATACTGATGGTTTAAAATGCAACGATTGTCATAGTAAGAGTCGAGGAGGAGAAGGTTCAAGAGGTCCAGCTAGAAACCAAAGTGACCGTCCAATGGTGGAGGGAAACTGGACTTGTAGTGGCTGTGGCGGAGCGATTACAAGCTTGCCTTTTACCCCGCGCGATACCAGTAACCTCATGTGTCGTGACTGCTACAAAAAATCAAAAGGGTAGTTGGAGTTCGCCTTCAGTCCGTGTACAGACAGTGCTAGAAATCAAATTACAAATATGCTAAGGTAGTCTGCGCATGGTGTAAAGCTATGCCCAAGCAGATCCCTTGCCGGATCGTCTAATGGTAGGACTACGGTTTTTGGTGCCGTCTATCGGGGTTCGAGTCCCTGTCCGGCAGCAACCAAGGAGTTAGTTTCGTGCGTCTTGAGAGCATCATTCAAAACTATGTAAACAAAAAGAGCGGATATCCGCTCTTTTTGTTATTCTTGTATTTGTAGTTCTAAGATTGAAACTGGGGCAGTAATCGTAAATGTTGGAAATACAAATACTTTCTTTTTTGCATTGATCCTCAGTCCTGCTTTTACTATCAATTCCTCAACTTCTTTAATGGAGTAGAACTTTTCAAAATGATATGGTTCAGGACATTTAATTTTCTTGAGAATAGAATTGAATAGTTTTCCTTCTGCCATGATATCAATCAAGTAAATTGAGCCAGTGCTTTTTATCACTCGCTTCATCTCCAAGAGAGAACTCATTGGATTGTTCATGTGATGTAGCGTTAAAGAGCTGATCACTATGTCAAAAGTTTTATCTGCAAACGTGAGTGTCTTATTGTCTGTAATTTCAAAGATTCCCTCTGGTACTAAATTCTTTGCCTTACTTATATCAGACTCACTGATATCGACACCGAATAGTTTTAGATTTTTATCAGCATTGTTTTTAGTGAGTACAGACAAAAAACCGCCGTCTTGGCATGAAGTATCAAGAACTAAAGCCCCTTTAGGTATTAGTAGATTCTTTGTTATTGCTTGGTGTCTGACTTTTCTAAAAAACGATTTCATAACCTTACTTAGTAGGTCGCTTAATTATTAAATCAATTTCTGGACTTTCAGATTTCAAATTAGCTATAACTTTTTCTACGACAGTTCCAACTTCCATATAATCCTTGAGATCATCAGGATACTTTTCCTTATAGATATCTGTCTGCATACCACCAGGGAATATTCCGTATATTTTTATATCTGTATCCTGAATTTCTTTACGAATAGATTCAGTCAAACCCTTGATTGCAAACTTAGAAGAAGCGTAGGCAGATATGCCTGGCTTACCATCAAGTCCAGCTGTTGAGTTTATATTTATAATTACGCCGTTTCCTTGGCTTTTCATCTGAGCGAGAGCTACCTGACATCCGTAGAAATAACCAAAGAAGTTTATATCAAACAAGCGATGTAATTTATGAATATCAGCTTGTTCGACCAAGCTAGGAGCAATTTGAATACCCGCATTATTTATCCAGTAGTCTATTTTCCCGTATTTCTTTATCGCATAATTAGATAGGTTCTTAATATCCTCAAAAGAGGTTACATCAGCAAGAAAATGATCAACAGACAATTCTTTAGCCGCTGATTCCAAATGTTCTATTTCGTGACTTGAAATAATTACCTGAGCATTCTCATTCTTAAAAGCCTCAGCTAATGCTTTGCCAAAGCCATGGCTTCCGCCGGTTATTACAACAACTCTGTCCTGAATCTTCATATGCCCATTTTAACATTTTCAGACTCACTTCTCTAGACTAATCTTTTTCTGATTGAGCAGGATCCTACTCTTTAAACAGCTAAGCAGCTCTCTCTTTTCAAAGTTCGGGGCTTCTCTCAAGACATATTTTGCGTAGTTTCGTATATCAATTTCCTTTATATCAATGGAACCCTTAAAACCGAAAGCAACATTTTGAAACTTCCTAAATCTACCTACCTCAGCAGCAAGTTTTTCTCTGATTCCTATTTCATCTAAATCTATCTTGTCGATAATTACTTCAAATTGTTTGATTAGTTCTTCTTCGCGTATATAACCTCCATGACAGTCTCGGTCTTTTGACCGGCTACAACCATAATAAATATATCGAGCAGTAAGCCCTGTCTTTTTTATTGGTTTGAATTTTTCTTCTGCAGATACGCCAGAATTACAGAGTCCACAGGTAAGTAGTTTAGTGAATGCAAATTCTTTTGTCTCACTTCGAATAATACGGTCGCGTTTAATCTGTGCTTTAGCTGCTTCAAAAAGTTCACGTGTGATTATTGGTTCATGCTTGCCTGCGTACCAGTTACCACTTTTGGATGGGTATTCAAACTGACCATAATAGAATGGGGTGTCGATTATTTTATGAACGTTGCTCAATGTAAGGTTTTTATTTCCGTGAGGCGTTCTGAAATTGAGTTCAAATTTTAGCCAATGATAGACTTTGCGACCAGTCCATTTTTCGTATGCTACTTTCTCAAACATCTGCCTGATAACAGGAGCACGCTCAGTGTCCAAAATTACATGCCCACGCCTATCTGCTCGGTTTTCGTTCAGGTATCCGGTTGGAGCTGGTGCTGGCCACAATCCCATTTCGCAGCGCATACGAAGTCCTCGCTTCACGTTCACGCTCTTGTTGTCGTTATCGAGTTTTGCTTGTGAGCAGAGAATCATCAAAAGGAACTTTTCACTTGGTGAGTTACTAAACCGCTGTCCGTAAGTTCGAATCTCGACGAGTGCCTTTTGATCCATGAGATCGACAAGGGAGCCGAGATCGCCCGCGTTACGACTCAAACGATCTGGGTGCCAAACGAGAACTCCATTGAATCTTCCTTCTCGTAGGTCTTTTATAATTTCGTTGTATACAGGTCTCTGTCCGGATGCTTTTGCGGAGTGTGCCTCACGACGCACATCAATAACATCAAGTCCGTCTCGCTCAGCAATTTGAAGCATCTCTTTGACCTGGGAATCGATAGACAGAGCCTGCTTCTCATCCCGCTCTGTCGATTTACGAGCATACAGGCAATACCTCACAGGTATGACCTCTGGTACTGCTCTTTGTAGGGTTTCCGTGTAAACCGTTTCCATATACTTACTCTGTCGTGATTCATTCCATTTGTCAGCGGGGGTGTTAGTAACCCATGAGTTAAGCCAGAAAAACAGACAAATGGCGTCGAAAAGAATATAATTGACCTTATACACTAGATATGGCAAAAGAAGACCCAAAAGAGATAAATAAGTGGGATACTCCGTCTGAAAACGATCTTTTTGGGCGTGAGCCGTTTGTAGAAACAATTGTTAAAACTATCCAGTCCTCAAAGGAGGGTTTCAATCTTGGAATCTCCGCGCGGTGGGGTGAAGGAAAGTCATCTATACTTGAACAGCTAAAACCAAAACTTGAAGAATTAAATTACAAAGTATTAACCTTTGAACCTTGGAAATATACTCAAGATGCAATTTCTATAAAAAGGAAATTCATTATCGATATCTACTCCCAGCTAGGAAAAGATTATGACGAGGCGGAGTTGTACAATTCAACAGAACGTGAGAAGGATTTAAGGCCTGAAGAATACCAAGAGCTTTTAATGAGTAGGTTGGGTATATTCGGGCAGCTCGCAGGAACAACTGCGATTATTTTCCTTATAATTCTTTTCCTGTACGAATCCATTTCAGGAAATGATATTAATATCACGCAAATTTTTCTTACTAATCTTTTTATACCAGTCTTAGTCGGTATCGTCCCTTTGATAACAAAACTTACAGAAGTAACGATTAAGCAGACTATACCTAAAGTAGAATCAGCTGAACAATTTGAAAGCCGTTTCAATGAAGCAATTGAAGAGATAATGAGCATCGAAAATGCTCCAGAACGAATTGTCATTTTTGTTGACGATCTTGATCGTTGTAATCACACGGAAGTGGAACAGATTCTTACCGCACTGTTTACATTCTTCAACAATAAAAAATGCACATATGTTATTACTGCAGACCATACGGTTATTCGTCGCTACATCAGTCACTTCTTACAGCTTGAGGATGAGATTGCCGAGGATGGAAGTGTAGATGTAAAAAAGACCAACGAGCAAAGACATAAGGAAGCAACTGAATACTTGAAGAAGATATTTCAAATCAACTTTATTCTTCCTAAGATACCCAGTGACCTGTTAGAAAAATGGGTAAAAAACTTGCTAGATACAAGCCCCGTAATCGATTTCAAAAACCCTTACGCAAAAGATTATTTAGTTAACCTTGTTCTCAATAATTTCCAAGGGAATCCAAGAAAGATAAAACATTTCATTCGAACACTAGCTTTCCAGTTAGAAGCTATCAGTGCAAAGATTTCACGGCTTCCTGATCAAAACACTGATGAAGGTAAGAACCTGAATAAAGTAAAACGCTCACCCGAACTACTTGCAAAGATACTTATTTTCCAAGATCGGTTTCCAGATTTCTACGAGCAGATTACCTCAGAACCTAAATTGTTGCAGAGGCATGAAGAGGGAGAGATTGCACAAGACAAAGATCTCCAGAATCTGCTTGCACAGGAGCCTAAGTTCTTTAACTCTGTTACCAGAGAGGATGGATATAAAACAATAGACCCTTATTACTTCCTGTATTTCTCTGGCTCAACAGGCTTCGTTGAGACTAAGGTTGTTGATCCCGCAGAGATAAAAGCTTTGGCTAGAAGTGCCGACTTTGACGGCCTTACGAAAATTATTAATGGACTCACTGACGAACCTAGGAACGCACAGGTAGAGACTATCAAGAAGGAATACGAAGCTCCGGAAATCCAACCTCCTGAAAAAGTAAATATCGTCCGCAGTCTTTTCCATGCAATCAGCATGATTGAAGAACCGACACTGAAAGTACAGAAACTTAAGGACGTACTTGATGCTCGAACAAAATTTGCTACAGAGTTTTCTTCTTTGCAATCTGTAGACTTCGATAAGGTAATTACATTTGCAGGTATAGAAATAATAAATCGCTTATTTTCAGAGACACCATTTACCGAATTTGCACTTCAAAATCAGATACTGAAAGCATTCCTTGCAAAGCAGTCAGATTTAGGGAAAGGTGAAGTGGCTGATCGATTTATCCAAGCTATCGCTGAAGGTGTAAAGAAAAACGACGCAAATTCTTCGACCTTTATTAGTTTGGTAAGAAAACTCACTCCTGAGAATTTCTCTGGCTCAGACATTGTTCAGTCTGTACTTCTCGATATGTACCAAAATGCTGCGGATCCAATAAAGCAAGAGAGTTTTGAAGTATTGCTCGACCTTAAAGACAAACTCTCTGCATCTCGTAATTCTGAATTCGATGAATTGATTTTGAAGGTAATTGAGTCTGAACCAGTTGGGCCTGCCGTTACAATGCTTGGTCATATCCCTACGAGAATTGGGAAAAAGAACTTCGATATTTCTCGTATCGCCGAAGCTGCAAGGAAACGTATCGGTACAATCTCTTCCGGTGAAATTGAACAATGGTTTAATATTGTTTTGCATCCAGAGATAGTGAAGGAATTTGAAACGAAAAACACAGAACAAATTATCAAGACTTTTGTCGAACTTATTGATGATGGAGACACCGCAAAACGTTCTTTCGTAAGAGGAAAATTGCCAGATTTTCTTTCCAGAACCAGCAACAAGAATAATCTAATAAAGCGAATTGTTGAATCGATTGCCACAGGACCGCTCTCAGAAAGCACTCCTACACTCAGCACGGTTCAAGGTATGAGCGATTTCTGGAGTGCTAATCCTGATTTGAAGAAAGAGTTTGCAAAGGAACTGAAATCTGCAAAATCAAAGGAGAAAGAGATTAAGGATTTGATGACAAAAAGTTCAAATGAACTAGTTCCGCCTCCGCCACCTAAAAAGAAAAAAGAAGAACTCGAAAAAGAACCAGAAGCCTAGCCTCTTCGCTTTACATCTCATTTGTATTAAAATGTATTAGTAGCACTTTGCTACATACAACTGAATAAGCAGACCTAACCCTTTGGTGTCGAAACCTCAGGCATGGTCGAAAAACGCGATGAACATAAAAACCCCGTCATTAGGGCGTTCATCGCGTTGCGTTGGGAAACTGGCGCAGAGGTCTTCGGACCTTCCTAGTGGCGGGATTTTTGTATGCCCACCACTAGCATTATCAATGCTAGTAAAAACGCGATGAACAAATATGTCTACACTATTTGGTGTTCTAGTATTCCTGTCTCTGGCAGGATTGGTTGTTGGTCTTATAAAGCCTTCGATCTTTAAATTAAAATCGAGGAAGCAGTCGGCTTGGGTTTTCGGAGGAGCGATGGTTGTTTCTTTTATGCTCTTTGGAATCGCAACTCCGACCGAGGAGGTCGCACAAGTATCTCCTGAGCCGGTCGTCGTGCAATCGTTCGATGTGCCGAGTTTGATTGGGAAGAATATTGACGAGATCGAAACCGCAATCGGCAAAGCGGAGAGAACCTTCGAGCCGACTACGCTTCAAGAAGCAAACGGCCCGATTAGTTCAGAAAAGACCTTTACGAAGGGAGAGACTGAACTGATGGTGAGCTATAACGCAAAGACAAGAGTGGTAATCGACCTCTTCATCTCTAGCGATGATCCGTCAGGTGCTTCGAGTGATACGGCACATCTGCTGCAGATGGGGAATCTCGCCCAGAATGCCACAGCATATACAGTAAAGTTCGTACCTGCGATAAAAGATCCGAGTGTCTATACGGGAGTTGTAATAACTCAGAGATAGATTCCCGTGTCAGTCATACTACTGCTTTAAGCTTCACAAACCCCCTTATTCATAGGGTGGCAGCATATTCAGCACCTAAGACAATCAAGGTGCTGTTTTATAATTTCATCATGCAAGACGAGGAAGAAAAAACAAACACTGCTGGAAAGAAAGAACTCTTTCTGCAAGCTCTAGAAACTATGCGAGGCATGGTCTCTCCTGCGGCTGACAAGTCGGGTATATCCCGTCAGACTTTTTATAATTGGGAAAAGAACGATATCGATTTTCGGAAAAAAGTCAGAGCAATTAAAAAGTCGATACCTCAGATGATGGAGGATCGGCTCACGGCTCTCGGCTACGAAGGAAATGTAAGAGCAATAATCTATTATCTAGAAAAGAACAGTAAGAAATATATGAAAAAAGAGGTCAAGGAAACAGTGGCGCACATACATCATCACATCGATAGAAAGGATACTAGCAAGGTTTATGTGAAGACATTCGAGGACTATCTATATGACGAAGCTATTCACCGTCGCAAATTAATTGATGAAGGAAGACTGGAAGAATTAAAAAAGTGGGAGACAATATCATTTAATGAAAAAATAGAGATGTTTAAGACTCTAGACTTAGGATACGAACCTCCTTTGTCCAAAGGGTAAAAAGTGTCTAATGTGTCCAATTTCACCCTTGTCCTAAGAGCGTCAATTTTGGTAAAATGTAAGCAATACAAAGAGCCTTTATTTACTTCGTTTTAAAAAGTTCTGGCTCGGAGTGTCCAGCAATCGACAGGCCACAAACGTGTATACGTTTGTGGCCTTTGTCGTTGCTCGCCGGACAGGGACTCGAACCGAAGCGTCGGGGACCCAACCGGAACGAAGTGAGGATTGGGCGACGCGAGTGGGGGTCGAGCGAATGAGATAGTTTGGGAACGAAGTGAACCAAACTAGCCATGAGAGTGACCGAGTCCCTGTCCGGCAGCACGTTATTTAGAGTTTATTTCTAAATAGATTTTGGTTCGAGTCCCCCAGTATTAGGGTATACTTTTTAGATGTCTGAGCTAACTATGATTGGAAAGAGTAAGAATGGATGCGACGTGTTTGCTGATTTAGAGTCATCGCATGCAGCAACCCATTTTAATGACTCACCAAAACTCTTTGATGCTGTCAAAAAGGTCATACCTTTGATTGCACTAGATAAAGAAAAAGTTCGAGTTGAGATTGATACAGCAGAAGTTGTCGGTACGTCTGATTTGGTTGAAACGCATCAGGGTGATGAAATAGTGTATGCTATGAGACCATACAGAGATAGATATAGTCGATTTGTGAAGAATCGATTGGCTGAAGAAACTTCCTGGATCGTTTTGTCTTTTGAACGCTTGAATCAAGAACAATACAAATTGTATACAGCATTTGTTGGTCGACTCACCCCTTCTTTCCCTGGCGGAGATTTTATGCCGGAAATGAGTAATGAGTTTTGGGCAACACATGCACTAGTGTTGGGGAATCAGGAGGTTATTCCTGGGTCAGAAACAGATGTTTGTCCTTGGTAAAAAGTTCTAACATACTCCCAGAAAACCAGCAATCATGTGAGCCCTACCTAAACACCTAAAAAGGTAGTTTAGGAGGAATAGTTTTGAGAACCTTTCACAGATCAAATACTGTGAAGGAGTCGAATACATAACCGTTAGATATTTTTAAGTGTAATTATTCTATCTCGTAACGTTAGTTTACTCTTCAGATTGCAACTAGAGCTGTCCGTAACATAACACCAGCTAAAACGGCACTAAATATGAAACTCTATAATAGGTTTATTTAGGTAAACAGCGTATGGTAGTGGGTACACGAGCATTTATGATAGAGCACATGAAAATAGCCCAAAAAATTCTCATAATAGAAGATGAAAAAACCTTAGCTCGAGCCCTCGAACTGAAACTCTCGCTGTCTGGCTTTGTGGTTAAGACCGTCTTTAATGGCGAAGCCGGAATCGCTCTTTTAATGAAAGAGTCTTTCTCGTTAATACTGCTCGACTTGATCATGCCAAAAATGGACGGTTTTGCGGTGTTGACAATACTAAAGGAAAAAAATATTCAAACGCCGGTTATGGTACTCTCCAACCTAAGCCAAGAGAGTGACCTGAGACGGACAGAGGAATTTGGCGCTAAAGAGTTTTTTATTAAATCAAACACGCCGATTGTAACCATAGTAGAGCGGGTAATTGAACTTCTTAAATAAAACCATGTCGACTTCAAATGACAAAAAGACAATTGCCACATCAGCGAGTATCGCCCGTAAGTTGGAAGTTCTCGCTCAAGAAAAGGAAACCGCTCGTCAAAAGCTCGTGGTGACAGCTAAAAAGCTAGCAGCGACAGCAAAAGAAAATGAAAGTATCAGACGAAAACTAGTGGAAACGGCTAAGCAACTGGCGGTGACCGCAAAAGAAAAAGAGGTGGCGCGTCGCAAACTAGTTGTGACGGCCAAACGGCTGGCAGTCACCGCCGAGGAAAAAGAAAGCACTAGACGTAAGTTGGTAGTTACTGCCAAAGAACTTAAGCGATTGTACGGCACGCTTGAAAAAAAAGTGCTCCGGCGTACCAAGGACCTTGAGCATATAAGGTCACGGAACGAGGCCATCCTCACCAGTATCGGTGACGGTCTAGTAGTGGTAGATAAAGAAGGAAAAATCAGCTACATCAACAAGTCGTTTGAAGAAATGTTGGGTTGGAAAACTCAGGAAATTATCGGCAAAAGTATGGTCGAGGTAGTCCCGAGGGAGGATCTGCACGGTGTCGAAGTGTCTTTTAAGGAGCGCATCTTGACACAGGTTCTGGCCGGACAGAAGTTTGTGGCTGACTTGACTAACCCCTTCTATTACATCCGTAAGGACAAGAGTCGCTTCCCGGCCAGTAGTATTGTGGCACCGGTTATCCTTAACAAAAAAATCGTTG
>JBBTYP010000005.1:0-10058 GCA_038061715.1 Patescibacteria group bacterium | reverse complement strand
TTGATTCAAGTCACTCGCGCTCTCGCTACTGAACTCGGTCACACTGAACACACCGTACGCATAAACTCGCTTGGCGACCGTGATTCAGTCACTAGGTACACTCGTGAGGTAACTAATTTTCTTAAAAAACGTCTCGATCATATGCCCCCAAATGCGCGCGAACTAATGAAAGAACACCCGCTTGCCGCTCTCTCCAACCTACTCGACGAAGACCATGATCTAGGACAGCGCAGCCCGAGCCCGCTGGAATTCTTAAGCGATAATAGCCGAAAGCATTTCCGTGAGATTATCGAATATCTTGATATGAGTGAGACTCCCTACGAAATCGACCCGAAGATGATGGCTCACCATGAGTACTACTCAGACGCTATCTTTTCTATCGATGTCGCTGGTGAGGAAGGTTCACTTTCAATCAAGGGTGGTCGGTTTAACGAGTTTATGCAACGTAACACCAAATCAAAGACACCAGCAGTTGGAGCCGTCGTGGTACTAAAGAACGTCAAACTTCCTGCCCGCCTACCGCGAATTAAATCTGTAATACCTTCGGTGTACCTGGTACATCTTGGTTTTGGACCAAAGATTCGTAGTCTCACACTCATCAACGACCTCAGGCAAGCCGGCATTCCTGTTATGCACAATCTTGCTAGTGATTCTCTTTCAACTCAACTTAGAGACGCAGAAGCTAAAGGTGTTCGTTTTACCGTGATCATGGGCCAAAAAGAGTTTGTGGAAGGCACCGTTATCCTGCGCGACATGAATGTCCGAAATCAAGAGTACTTGGAGCAAGGTCTATTGGTAAAACGCTTAAAGAAAAAGACCCCTAGTCAGGTTTAAAACGACTCTCCTACGCTGTTTTCTATTCCTGTCGAGTACCCTAGAAAACGGGCTTGCACTGCCTATCACCTCATGTTATGCTCATGCCCACATATGGCAACCAATGTTGAAGTAGTAAAAAATAATAACGAAAGCAGCGCGAATGTTATTCGTCGCTTTCAGAAGCGCGTACAGGGTGCTGGTATTGTTCCTAAGGTACGAAAGGGACGATATTTCACCCGTATCAAGAGCCGCAATGTACAACGCTTTTCTAAGCTTAAAAAGTTAGGAAAGAGTGTAGAGTACGAAAAACTGGTAAAGCTCGGTAAGGTACAAGAACACCGTTCACGCCGCTAGAATTAGCAAAACCGCCGCTGTATACAGCGGCGGTTTTTGTTACCCTTCATCCTATATAATGAAGGGTACTCATGAAAACTCTCTTCCTCTCTAGCACAGTACGTAACTACCCTACCTGGCCTTACGAAACTATTAAAAATACTCTGCTCGGAAAATCCTATCAGCTTTCGCTCACTTTTATAGGTGAGACCAGGGCCAAAGAGCTAAATCTAATTACTCGCCGCAAAGACTACACGCCAAATGTTCTTTCGTTTCCCCTTGATAGCCAGACGGGAGAAATCTACCTTTGTCCCGCCGTCGCCAAAAAGCAGGCCAAGGACTTTAAGCTGTCAGTCGATGGTTATATCGCCTATCTCTTTATCCACGGCTGTGTTCATTTGAAAGGCCATGATCATGGGGCTACAATGGACAAATTGGAACAGAAATATCTGCGTCAGTTCCACATTTCATAATAGTATGTCTGATCACATTATCACCGGTATCGATGTTGGCACCTACCATGTAAAAGTGGCGATTGCTCGCGTACCTCGGGGAGCAATTAACGCCAATCTCAAACCAGAAATCATCGGAACTGGCGTGGCTGAAAGTCGTGGTCTAAAGTGCGGTTATATCATGCAGGAGAATGAGGTCGCCCGTAGTATCAAAAGCGCCCTAGTCCAAGCCGAGAAGGCGGCTGGATTGACCGTGAAGCGTGCCCATATTGCAATTGGCAGCATTGGCCTGGAGGAACTATATTCCCACGGTGAAATAATACCGAGTCGGGCTGACTCTGAAGTCACCAATACTGACTTGGAAAAACTAATGCAAGATAGTGAGGACAGAATCATCGACCACATTCCCAACCGTCGTATTCTCCATGCCATACCACTTCGATACACCATCGACGGTAGCGAAGTACTGGGCCGACCGCAAGGTCTTCGTGGCACCAAGCTAGAGGTCGACAGTCTCTTTATGACCACCTACGAACAGCATGTCAGTGACCTAATTCGGGCGATTGAAGGACTAGGGGTCTATGTGGAAGATGTCATCGCTTCCCCGCTAGCCGCCAGTTTTGTTCTTCTCTCCAAGGCGCAAAAGCGAGCTGGTTGCGTGTTAGTAAATATCGGTTCAGAAACTACTTCTATGGTTGTGTTTGAAGATACGACCCCAATTTCAGTCAAGATTTTTCCAGTTGGTTCTAGTGATATTACTAACGACCTCGCTCTTGGTCTGCGCGTACCACTTGAAGATGCTGAGAAGATCAAGCGCGGAGCAATGACTAGTGCCACCTTCTCTAAGAAACGAGTAGATGAAATTATTGCTGAAAGACTAAAGGGTATTTTTTCACTAGTTGATGCCCAGCTTAAAAAAATTAAGCGTGACGGTCTGCTTCCAGCCGGGGTCATCCTGACTGGTGGTGGTTCAAATCTCCCTCAAACTGTCGATCTAGCTAAGGCTACCTTAGAGCTCCCCGCCCGAACCGCCGCCCTTGAAGTCGGAAAGAATGTAAAAGTCCGTGATGCTTCGTGGGCCGTCGCCTATGGCCTTTGTATGTGGGGCGCCAGCGATACCGAAGAAACCTCTACTCTCGGTATTGTAAAACACACTAAGCACACCTTCTTGTCTTGGCTTTCTCAATTCCTCCCGTAAGCACACCAAAACATTCTGATACTGCGTTGCTACTTCGTAAAGTAGTACTCACCGTACATTGAGTACGGCTCACCCTACTTTCCTCGCGCGCCTTGTCTCAGAAATTTTTGCTGCACTTAGTAAAACAATCCACTTATTTTGTCAAACGCACGAAACTCGGTGATGTCAATATGGTGACAGATGGTTTTTACGCGTGTATGATGTCGAAGTTACTAGATACGACTCTCCCAGGGGTGGGTAGGTTGTAGAAACGAACAGTTTATTTTATGGAACAAATTAAATCAGATGTTGAATCATTCGCCCGCATTCGTGTCGTTGGTGTTGGTGGCTCAGGAAACAATGCTGTCAACTACATGGTGAACTCGAAAGTAAAGGGTGTGGAGTTTATTGCTATTAACAGCGACGCTCAAGATCTTCACCACTCTCAAGCCAAGCGAAAGATTCATGTCGGGAAAAATCTCACTCGCGGACTCGGTGCCGGAGGCAACCCAGACATGGGTCGTCGCGCTGCCGAAGAAACTCGAGAAGAAATCGCCAATGCCATCAAGGGCTCAGACATGATTTTTGTGACTGGTGGAATGGGCGGTGGAACTGGAACTGGTTCTGCTCCAATCGTAGCGAAGATTGCTCGTGAGAGCGGCGCCCTCACTGTCGGAGTCGTCACTAAGCCATTCCTTTTTGAAGGACAAGAACGTATGCGTCTTGCCCTCCAAGGTATCGAGGAACTTAAAAAGGAAGTGGACGCACTGATTACCATTCCAAACGACCGTCTGTTGGCGATTGTAGACAAGGAAACCACTGTGAAGAATGCCTTTGAAATGTGTGACAACGTCCTTAAACAGGCGGTGGAGGGTATTTCTGACCTTATTACCATGCCCGGTATCATCAATGTCGACTTTGCTGACATCCGTTCGGTTATGGAGAATGCTGGTTCAGCCCTTATGGGTGTCGGTGTGTCTTCAGGCGAGAAGCGGGCGGAGGAAGCGGCTCGTGCAGCCATCAACTCTCCTCTCCTTGAAGTGTCTATCACTGGAGCCAAGGGTGTGCTCTTTGCCATCGCTGGTGGTGACGATCTAGGAATGCTTGAAATCCAAGATGCCGCTCGGGTCATTACCGAATCAATCGACTCACACGCCAAGGTTATCTTCGGAGCCATCCGCGACGATAAATTGAAGAAGAATGAAATCAAAGTGACAGTAATTGCCACTGGTTTCCCAGAAGAAAATATCGGCGGAATGAGCCGCAGCCACATCACTCGTCAAGCTCCGACTCCGAACACAATCTCCCTACAAGATCGTGAAGTGGAAGAAGAAGCTCCTCAACGAGGTAAAATCTTTAACTCACTACCGCGAAAGGCAGAAGAACCAACCACCCCAAACACCATCCACAGCGACATTCCCCGTCGTGATCCCAAGCCCGTCGACCAGACCGAAGAAGTCGAAGATGAAGACGACTGGGGCGCCGTACCTGCGTTCCTAAGAAGGTCAAAGCTTAAATAAGACACAAATCTTGCAAAAGGCCCGCGGCGCGGGCCTTTTGTGTATTTGTCCATCGTCGCTCAACTCTGTTATGATAGTCGGACTTAAATTTATTTTACAATGACATACGATCTTTTAATTATCGGCGGTGGCCCAGCTGGGACAGCGGCTGGAGTATACGCCTCACGAAAGCAACTTCGCACTTTGTTTGTTACCAAAGATTGGGGCGGTCAAAGTACTGTCTCGCCTGACATCCAAAACTGGATTGGCACCCCACATATCGGTGGAGCTGATCTGGCAAAAAATCTTCGCACTCACCTTGAAACCTACGCTGATGGTTTTGTAGATATTATCGGTAATCAAACTGTAAGCAAACTGGAGAAGCGCGATGACGGTTCATATCTGGCTACCCTTTTTGATGGCAATACCCACACCGCTCAAGCCGTACTCATAGCGGCTGGCTCAAATCGGCGTCGCTTGGAGGCTACTGGTGCCGACATTTTCGAACATAAGGGACTCACCTATTGCGCCAGCTGTGATGGTCCTATCTTCGCCGGGCAAGACGTGGCGGTAATTGGTGGTGGTAATGCTGGTTTCGAGACAGCGGCGCAACTTTTAGCGTACACCAAGAGCGTAACCCTCCTTAACAGCGGTCCCACTTACAAAGCCGACCCAGTAACCGTAGAAAAAGTGCTCTCTCACCCAAATATGAAAGGTGTACTCAACGCTGATACAACCGAAATTCACGGCGACAAATTTGTCTCTGGTCTCACCTATAAGGATAAGGTTTCTGGTGACATAAACACTCTGGCGGTAACTGGCATCTTTGTTGAAATCGGCATGCTCCCTAATACAGATTTTGTATCAGCTATTGTGGAGCGCGACCAGTACAATAGGATAGTGATTGACCCCTGGACCCAAAAGACCTCTGCGCCCAATATCTGGGCCGCTGGCGACTGTACCAACGTAAAGTACCATCAGAACAACATCGCCGCCGGCGACGCCGTCCGCGCGCTAGAAGACATCTACGTCACCCTAAAGGCACACTAGACATACGTATGAAAACCATCGTTACAGCAGGAGCCAAAGGTACTGATATCGATGTTTTCGCTTGTGCAGTTGCTTATTCTGAACTACTTAGCCTTGAAGGAATTGAATCAAATACAGTAATCCCAGGCTCTTTCACTTCGAGTGTGACTCCTACAGTCCTAGACTGGGGCGCTTTGTACGAAACTACCTATACTCCAGACGGTAACGAAAACTTCGTCCTTGTCGACATTTCAGACCCAAAGCATTTTGCCACGTTCGTAGCCCACGATCGGATTAGCGAAGTGTACGACCACCGAAGCGGTCATGAGGAATTTTGGAAAGCAAAGCTCGGAGACCAATCTCATATTGAAATGGTTGGGTCTTGTGGCACCTTAATCTGGGAAGAGTTTAAGAAACGAGGAAAAGAACACCTCATCAGCGCTACTTCTGCTAAACTACTCCTGGCTTCTGTTGTCTCAAATAACCTTGCTTTAAAGTCCCCACTCACAACTGATCGTGATCGTGTCGCCCATGAAGAATTATCTGATATTGCTGGACTTGGTGAGAAGTGGATTTATGAATACTATTTGGAACAGGAAAAAATACTTCTAGACAACTTCGAAACCTATGTAGTGAACGATACAAAGAAAATTGAAACTTCATATGGTGATTTTGTCATCGCCCAGATAGAGCTCTGGGACGCTAAGTCACTCCTAGAAACAAGGGCTGACGAGCTAGGTAATATCATGGACGCTTATGAACCCACAACTTGGATTGTAAATATCATCAGCGTATCTGAGGGCGTCAACTACATTTACACTACGCACCCTCAAGCAAAAGAAATAATCGAGCGAGCTTTAGGAGTATCCTTCACCAGAGACGTAGCTACCACAGACAGCCTTCTCATGCGCAAATACATAATTAAAGTTTTGCAAAGCTAAGATTCGTAAAATGGAAACGGATAACAACATTTACACTGTCACCATTCTCTCCTCAAAGCTCTTTTTCCCATTATGGTTTGTTGTTCATACCCATATTGTTCTTGAACACAATGGTGTGTTTAGTCGCTACGAAGTACTTGGCAGAACTCCTTTGGCGAGACCTGAGAAAGCTGTAGAAGGTTTCCTATACAAAAACGTACTTCCTCCTGAGGCTGGCCTCTTTATAATCTGCGCAACGAGCGCCACCTCAGGAATTGGCCCCCGCTGGAAGACAAACAAAAGCGGCAATATAGTGGGTGGAGAAAACAGTGTGGCACATAAGATATATAAATTTTTTGAAGAAGGCACAGTTACGAGCTACCCTTATATTCATACTTACAATATGTTTAACGGACCAAATAGTAACACTTTCACAAAGTGGGTGATCGACCAATTTCCCGAATCAAATCTGAAATTACCACTAAGTGCCTGGGGTAAAAAATATAAAAACTAGCACCCACAACAAAGGCGCCTTGCGGCGCCTTTGTTTTTGTACAACGTAGAGCTTCGGTCTGCACGCTTTGCTCGTAGCCTCGAGCTGAGTATTAACATACTTCACCACCGTGCAAACCTACCACTAGCGTCTCACACAGGCCAAAATAGTCAATACATACACAAAAGCCCCCGAAAAGGGCCTTTTGTGTATAACTCTGTGTATAAATGAGGTATAAGTCTGGGGGCAACACCATGAGTAACTAAGTGTAAAAGTCTTAGTGAAGGTCCTGTAGGACCTACGCAAATGAGTGCAATCCGAGGCGTGAGCTGTGGGGTGGGACCCGCAGCGCAAGACTCGTTGAGGATTTTTGAGCTCGCGAGAAAAGACCAATGAGTGGACAGCTTCTGTAAGAAGCAAGCAAAGTATGACGAGGTGCACCCCAAGGGCACTTCTATTTTAGAGTCGCTACGCTCCTTAAAATATGGGCGTACAAGGTACATTGAGGAATACTTTGCGCCGAGCAACGAAGGAGTGTGCCATTTGCGTAGGTCCTATACTACATCGCAAAGAAAGTACCCACATAGTAGGCCAAAATCGCTGCCGTACCTCCGACCAACACCACCTCAAGAAGTGAGCTTCTAAGCTTGCCGCCGACCACTTTCCACTTCAGTAGACCGAGCACCACTAGGGCCAAAAATGTCCCTATACACGAGTAGGTAAACACAGTAGCCGGATCAGCACTAGTTGAGACCATAAACGGCAAAAGTGGAATTGATCCAAAGGCCATAAATGACAAGAAGGTCGCTAGGCCAGTGAAGACTTCGTTTTCACTACGGGGATCAGGCATTTCGTGCTCGTGGTGCATCATAAAGTCGAGCCAGTACTCTTCATTATGTTGATAGATTCCAGTTAGCGTTGTTGCGTCAGTATCACTAAAACCGCGTGCTTTCAAAAGCGCCAAAGTCTCTTCGATTTCTGATGGCTTATCAGTTCGGATCTGCGCCAACTCCTTAGCTCGCTCGACCGCGTAGAGATCCTTCTCCGAACGCACCGATAAGAAATTCCCTAGCCCCATCGAGGCAGCATCCGCAAAGAGGTTGGCCAAGCCAAACAACAAAACGATAACAAACGATAACTGGGTGGTGGCATCAGCTGAAAGCGCCGCTCCAGCAAAGCCAGCCACCACCGCAAAGGTGGTCACAATACCATCAATCCCCCCGTAAATAACTTCCTTAAAGTATTCAGCAAACTTTTCCATTATTTTACTTTGTTTGGTTTCCATATGACCGCAATCATACCATAGCTTAAAGGCTGGCGTTTTTCCAAAAGTCTGCTATTATTTTCGGCACGTTTTGCGGACATGCTGGCAAGCACTACCGCCCTGCAAAACGAGCTCGACCAACGCAATGTTGGCGCGCGGAATGTCACTCGGACATTTTTGGCTCCATCGTCTAACGGTTAGGACATCAGGTTTTCATCCTGGAAATCGGAGTTCGATTCTCCGTGGAGTCACAAATCAGCCGGCCGCAATGTGGATACATTGCGGCCGTTGCTGTTTGTAGGCTCCACGGAGAATCGAAAAGCGCAAGGCGGTATACAAGACGAGCACAGCGAGGGCTTGTCGCCGAGCTGGGGTCGAGAACACTTAGTAGATTTGGAGTCGTAGACGAACAAATATACTTAGTGATTCGTGACCGATTCTCCGTGGAGTCACGCGTACAAAAACGAGCATTCACAGTTGTGAATGCTCGTTTTTGTGGCGTGAGTCTACGAGTAAATAGTCTGGGGGAGGCCTTTAGTCACAACCCTACTCATCTTGCTTTAGTTATATCTAGTATGACAAAAAATCCCTTTTATAATGCTACGGCGGCCTTAGCGTATATAGTCTTGGTGGCTAGTATCATCTATACCCTGACCAAGACGGCTAGTGATCAGCCAGACAACAACTTCCTGATACCGGTTTTTATGCTGTCGCTATTAGTACTCTCGGTCTCTACCATGAGCTACCTCTTTTTTTACCAGCCGCTATTGCTATTTTTAAAGGGTGAACAAGAGTTGGCGGTGAGTCTATTTCTTAAAACAGTGGCTGTATTTGCCGCCTTCACCGTACTGGTATTTATCGTGACATTTTTAGTCGTACCCCTCCTCTTTGCTTAGATATCGGTGACTATATTCACTTTGAAACAAAGTGGCTTGATTAGGCGTATACTTATTTAAAGACATGTCTACTATTTCTAAAAGTCTGGCTTTTCTACTTCTTACCGCGCTCTTTACGGTGATGACGTTGAGTTTTGTTGGCTTTTCTCTGGTGACCAAGGAGCACGTCCATGCTGTTGGCACGAACGACTGTCCCCTGATGAGCCACCAGGACACTCCCTGCCTCATGACCTTGAGCGATCATGCGGCTATCCTCCACACAATTTTTGAAACCCTACTCCCAACTGTAGTCAGTTTGGTGCTATTGCTTGGTGTGCTTATAGTGCTACCGAGGAACTACCCCGACTTCTATAAATTACGTTTCCGGTGGCGGGTTTTTATACGCTGGTTGACGCAGATAACCTACACTTTTACCCAGCGGCGATTCCAAGACCTGTTTGCTAACGGTATTCTTAACCCTAAGTTATTTTAAGCGACATCTGAAAAGAACTTATTATCTTAAAATTAATTTCCTATGAACAATAAAGAATTACTGATTGGAGCAATCGCCCTTATCATCGGCGGACTGGGAGGATATGCCACGGCTGGTGACCGGGATGACTGGCGAGGAAGTATGTCGCTCTATGATGGTGATAAATCTGCGCCAGCCGGAATGCACCGCATGAGTGATGGAGGAATGATGCAAAATGACACCTCAAGAGGCGGTATGATGCAACACGGCATGATGATGGTCACTAGTGAGAAAGAATTTATTACTGAAATGATCCCCCATCACGAGGAAGCCGTCGCGACCGCCAAACAAGTAATCGAGCGTGGTGGTACCAAACCGGAAATAAAGCTGTTGGTAGAGGGTATTGTGACGGCGCAAGAAAAAGAAATTGCCGACATGAAAGCCTGGTATGAGGCTTGGTATGGTACACCGTACACACCATCTAACAACTACAAGCCAATGATGCGCGACCTATCGAAGCTCAGTGGAGCAGAGCTCGATAAAGCGTTTTTGGAGGATATGATTCCCCACCACATGGGTGCCATCATGATGGCACATAGCGTGCAGGGCTACATTGAGCACAGTGAAATGAAAACTCTGACAAAAAATATTGTAGATTCTCAGTCAAACGAAATTGGGCAGATGCAAGCGATGCTGAGAGGGTTATAAGATTGATTTAAAGCAGCGGG
>JBBTYP010000004.1:0-53565 GCA_038061715.1 Patescibacteria group bacterium | reverse complement strand
AAAAAAACTTCAAACGGAAAACCAGTCGGCCCTAGACTAAAAAGAGCACGTCTAAGCGAGTAGCGCGCAGCAGCTGGTGCCTGCTGCTCCCGCAGTAATGTAAACGCCTCTCGATAAATTTCTTGGGTTAGCATTTTGTCACGGATAATTCCCGAAATTTGTGACACAATATTATTAACTTCACCGGGGGTTGCTCCAGCGCGGCGCAAAGATCGCCGAAGTTTTTCAACCTTAAAATATTCAGTTGTACCATCGGCTTTAGTGACTAGTGGATGTGACATGCTTAGCTAAGAATACCACCGCCAAGACAGTGAGAACCCGAGTAAATCACACATGATTGTCCAGCAGCAGGAGCCTCCACCGCTTCCAGTGTTTCTAGAGAAAGTGAATCCGGCTCAACAGCTGTAACTAATATTTTAAAAGGTGACTGGCGGTACCTGAATTGAGCTTCTAACGTATCTCCTGATCTCAGAGCCTTTCTAAGCACAACGTTTTTTAGAGTGATAATACTACTTCGGTTTGTTACTAATCTTTGCTTTGCCACCGTTATAGTGTTGGCGGTAAGATCCTTTGCAACCACGTACATACCGCTGCGTTCAACATCCTTGTTACTAAGGTAAAATCCGTGACGCTGCCCTACCGTGTAGATTAGGGCTCCGTCGTGAGTACCTATGACTGCACCAGTTTCGTCAAGGACGTCGCCAGTTTCAATGCTCGTATAGTGAGACAAAAATTCCTTGATATCGATATGACCCAAGAAACAGACACCCTGACTGTCTTTTTTGGTGGCGGTGGGAAGACCGGCCTTCTCGGCTTCGCTTCGTATAACAGATTTTTCACTGCTGCCGATCGGGAAAAGTGAATACTCCAATTGCGCAGGTGTAAGTGACCAGAGAAAATATGATTGGTCCTTATTATTATCTACGCTTCGATGTAATTCTATTTGGGAACTTACCTCAAGTTTCTGTGCGTAGTGTCCAGTCGCAATATAGTCGGCGCCATGCTCCTTGGCAAAGCGTAAAAAAGCACCAAATTTGATTTCCTTATTACAGAGCACGTCTGGGTTCGGCGTCCGTCCAGCTTTGTATTCCTCTATAAAATAGTGAGCTACCTCATCGCGATAAGCATCTACAGCATCGCAAGTCAAAAAGGGTATTTCCAAGTGTGCCGCCACTCGCATAGCGTCGAGTCGCTCTGCTTCCCAATTACACATCATAAAATCAGGATGCCAGACTTTAATAAAAACCCCAACTACGTTGTAGCCTTGCTTTTTAAGACGAAGGGCTGCTACGGAAGAATCAACTCCACCGGATACTCCAACAAATACTGTCTGGTGCCTATTCATGGGAAGACGTTAACATAAAATTAAACTGTATACTATTGCAATTCATTAATTCTAAAACCTCCATGTATCATTGATGATACATGGAGGTTTTAACGTAGGTATCTTGCGATATTTGAACGGTGTTCGTCAAAGTTTCTTGCGTAGTGAAAATTACCGTCCTCGTCGGTGATGTAATAAACAAAATCCGATGGGGTTGGCTCTAGTACCGCTATGATGGCGTCAATACCTGGGTTGCCGATAGGGGTGGGCGGCAGTCCTTTATTGGTATAGGTATTGTAAGGTGAATCGACTTTTAAATCCTCAGCCGTTAGCTGCTTCAACGGCTTATCAAGGACATATTCAATTGAGGCATCGGCCTGCAAGGGCATACCAGCCTCGATACGACTCTGTAAAATGCCGGACACCATCTTCATAGATTCTACTGTGTTAGCCTCGCGCTCAACGATAGAAGCGAGGCTGATCACACCCTTATGCCCGAGTGGGTGGCTGGTCATTTCAGCAGTAAGCTTTGCTGTTTTTTCACTAAAAGTTTTGGTCATTAAACCGACTAGCTCATCGGCCGTAAAGTCCTTAGGAATTCTATATGTCTCGGGGTAAAGCGTTCCCTCTTGTGGTACGGCCAGCTCTATAAAACGAGCGGTATCAAAATTCGTAAGAGTCTTTTCAGCTTCATCTGCAATATGGGTGGCTCGCTCTCCTTCGATATGAGTAAAGGAGATAAGATCATTGTCAAAATCACCAGTTACTAATTTCTGGGCGACCGCTCTAGTTGTAATGGCTTCCTCAAAAAGGTAGGTACTGGCTTTTATATCTTTAGGATCATGAAAAAGACTAATCATAAAATACAAAAGATGTTCTGACTGGACGACATGAAGATTCGCTAAGTTTTTAGTGATCTGCTTTACACTAGTGCCAGGCTCGATAGTGAAAGAGGTCGGGATGCTAAATTCTTTATCCGGTTTATTTAGAAAAGCCACCAAGAGAAAAAAGAGACTAGCGGCAATCAAACAAAACGTGGCTATAACAAGTAACCACGAAGTGTTTCTGTCCCGGTTTTGAATCACTAAGGTGGCTTTTTCGTTTGGATTTATTGCCATAAGTCAGTTGGTGCGCCAGTTGGGAGATTGCTCGGAGCATTTCGACGGATGGCTTCAACCCTGGCCAGACTAGGAGTAATAACCGTCTTGCCTGGGATGTGGAACATGCTAGCCAATTCTTCGGAAGACATTACTTTTGGTGAGTCAGAATGTTTTTTAGCGTCACCATCGATCCAGTTGCGACTTTTATAGAAATCCAACTCACGTTTTTTGTAATATTTTTTCTTGGTTCCCGATGGATCCGAAATCCAGTTCCAATCGAAGTCGGTTCGCCAGCGAAGACCGATTTGATTTCGACCAATCATATCCCATTGTGACATGCCCCGAAGAATCGGACCGATCATATCACCATCAAATTTATCTTTATCGAGGGTAATGTACATAGCACGTATCGATACCTCATAGGCGTATTTACTAATATTGCGCTCCATGGCTGCAATATTATCTCTCTCGCCAGTGGTTAATCTCGACGGGGTGAAGGGGTTGTCAGTATCACCAGAATGCTCTCCCTCCATTATTTCTTTAATTTTCGCTTTTCCGGCTGCCTCCCAGGTAGGTTTCACCTCCAGAAAACCATTTTTGAAATCATGCTTAACATGAGGCGTACAAAGCCATTGAACCCAAATCCTTTCGTGCGGTTTGCACTTGCCGATGTGCTCGATAATGGGGGCCATTGGTTCAAATTTTTCTTCCTCCTTAGGCATCCGGTCTAGACCAAACTCAATATAAGTTTTGATAGGAAATATCTCATCGTCTTTTTTTCCAAAGTGAAAGCCCATGAAATCGTGCTTGTTTAAATCGTTCTTAACCTCGGCGGTGTAATCAACAGGTAGTTCAATCACTTCAATACCTGGATAGTTCGCGTACAGTAGAGACTCAATGGCGTTTTTAACTTTCTTTCTTGGTACATTTATATAAATTCGAACTTCCCCATTCACACTGGCCAGTTCAAAACTGAAAGTGAGCGGGCGCTTCCCGTCAATATAAGTCTGTATAAGATTGTCTCTTGAGTAACTGTTCCAAATTTGGGCAAAGATACCCTCCATTGCTTCAGGTGATTTAAAAACTTCCTGCGGTGGTTTGACCCACAGAGTGACGCGCCCGTTGTCGTCCTGGAATTTAAGACCAGTATAGTCTTGCCAGCGTTCAAAGAAAATATGAAAAAGTGTTAAGGGAATCCAAATCGGTGACAAAGCAACCAATAGTGTGAGTACGGGTGCTGGGTTAACGCCTGTAGCGGTAAACATATACACCAACAGCCCGAGACCAAGTAACAGAAATAGCTTCCCTGCGTATTGCCCAAAGATTGCTTTAAACAAATCACCCATAATGTAGTTTGTCTATTGTATCATCAAATCCAAAAACTCCCGGAGATTTCCGGGAGTTTTTGTGAATGAGTCTTAGTCGGCTACGGTATAAGTACCATTCGTTAAACGTTTGAAAAGATTTGCGTCTTGCAGGTTCACCATGATGGTGTTGTCTTTAACATATCGCTCCTTGCGAACCTTATCAATGATCTCTTCACGAGAAAGTGGGCCATCAACTTCAAGAATCTGGCGCAGAACCTCCTTAACCACGCCAGCCGTGTAGCCCCACTCTGAGAGAGCGTAAAGGCCACGACCCACCAAGACAAAGCGAGCGTCCTTAATAAGTTCATTATGAGTGGTAGCCACATGAGCGACATGTCCAAAAAGCTCATTAATAGCTTCAGCTACTTCTTTAAAGTGCATTGGTGAGCCATGACGCTTCACAGCTAAGTAAGCGTAATCTCGAATCCCTTTAACCCGGATATTTGGACTATCGGCTGGTCCCCAATCGCCTAGCGGGTTGCGACCGATCTGCTTGGAAATTAGCAACCAGCGCTTGAGAGTCTCTTCGTCGTGGCGGTCAGCAATTTCTATCAGTTCGTTACGAAAGCGTTCAAGGATTTCAGATTCAGACACTAGAGCATCTTTATCAAGACTTTTATGAACATTTTTCAAAGCCTTCTCTACGGTATCGGCAATTTTTCGCTCGGTGTACCAGCGGTGCGAGTATTGAGGGTTTTCCTTAGCTTTAAAAAATGGATCGCCGACAATTAGGAGGAAATAAATATGATTACGCACAGAGGCGTCAGTGCTCAGTTCGTCCAAAAGGACATGTTCCGCGATAATTCCACCGCCCAGCTGATCAATGAGCTTTTGCATCTCTAGAAAAAGATCGTAGTTCTTTTTGTAGACCTCAGATTTTTGAATTGATTGGAGGCCGTAGTTTTCAATTTGGCGGACTCGCTCGCGAGTGATTCCATAGGATTTGCCAATTGCTTCTAGGGTGTAGGTTTCGCCTTCGGCACCAAGACCATAGCGTTTTTCAAGAACGTCACGAGCTCGGTCTGGTAAGACGTCGAGTAAGGTTTTTGTAACTTGTTTAGGTTTAAAAGTAATCATATTTAACGTTTAGAGGCTGCTTTGCTTCCTTCTCCAATGCGTGACCTAGTTTATAACATATGCGTATAAATTGGTCAACACTTTCCTATTCTCCAATAATATTAAGAATTCGACTGGGTACATAGACCACTTTTTTAATTACAATCCTTGCTAGCCTTGCTGCTAGTTCGGCATTTCCTTTTGCGCTGTTTAAGGCTTCGGTTTCAGTAGCGTTGACGGCAATGGTAATTTCACCGCGGTGTTTGCCGTTGATTTGAACACCGATAGTGACTACCTCATCTTTAACAAGGCTAGGATCATAGTTGGGGAAATTTTCAATATGAATACTGCTAGACTGCCCGGTCAGGTGCCAAAGCTCTTCTGAGATATGTGGAGCAAACGGTGCCAATATAAGGAGAAATTTTTGATAGCTCTGCATACTAAGATTATTTTTCTCGAACTGATTCATCAAAATCATCAACGCACTAATAGCTGTGTTGAATTTAAATTCTGTGATATCAGAGCCAACTTTTTTGATGGTCTTATGCAGAAGAACGGTTGTTTCTTTCGACTCCACCTCTACCAGATGTTCTTCTAAACCGTAGACACGCTCCAAAAAACGACGAATGCCAGCGATACCACCTAGGTCAAATGGATAGTTGGCGCCTTGGTAGGGGCCCATAAAGGCCAAGTACATCTTTACTGTGTCGGCACCGACTAATTTTACTTGTTCATCTGGGTCAACTACATTGCCTTTTGACTTACTCATCTTGTTGCCGTCTGGCCCGAGGATGAGGCCGCGGTTGATACGCATTTTGTACGGTTCGCTGTGTACAGTCAGTCCAAGCTTATGGAGCGCCTTTTGCCAGAAACGAGAGTACAGGAGGTGCATGGTGGTGTGCTCGGCGCCACCAAAGTACATGTCCACTTGCATCCATTCCTGTTGGCGAACTTTGCTCGCAAACTCTTCATCGTTATGGTTATCAAGATAGCGCAAAAAGTACCACGAAGAATCGACGAAGGTATCCATCGTTTCTACCTCCGGCAACCAACCCGCACCAAAGATATGTTCAGTGCGCTCTTTGAGCTCTTGTGATTTCGCTAGGGGCGGCTCCCCTGTCGGTGTGAAGTCTACATCTTCTGGCAGTGTCCAAGGTAAGTGCTCTTTTGGCACGATGTGCGCCTTCCCTTGCGGGTCATACACAATTGGAATCGGCACCCCCCAATACCGCTGTCGCCCAATCGACCAGTCACGCAAGCGATAAGTATTCGTCATTCGCCCACCAACTTTTTCCGTAATAACGATTTTCGCCGCTTCAGAATCCATGCCGTCAAATTCACCAGAGTGACTGATTAGTCCATTGCCTGTGTGTATGTACTCAGGATTTTTAAGTAGAGTAACTGCAAACTTAGCTTCGAATACAGTAAAGAAACTATCGAGATCATTTTCTGAAATCCACTGTGAGTCATGTAAAGCCTGCTCAGACTCAGAGACGACTTTGCGTTCGTTGTTTTCCAGTTCAAAAAATACGTACGTAAAGCGAGCATGTCGATTCACTTCTTTAACTCGATGCCAGAATTTACAATGAATTGAAAAGTTCTGATCACGTACCACTTTGAGATTTTTATATCCAGTTTCTTCAGTAACTTCACGCCGAGCCGCTTCGATTAAGTCCTCTCCATCATCTATACCGCCAGTAACCAACCCATGCATTTGGTCCTTTTTCCATTCTAACGCTAGGTAAGTGTTGTCTGCAGGGTTCCTAACAACGACACACACAGCATCTCGTGGCTCGACAGGGTCAGTTTCTCGAAAAGCATTACCACCGTCCGTTTGAATAAAGAGAGGCTCAACAACTCGTTTGATAGGTAGTCGAAATTTCTTTGCAAACTCATTGTCACGTTCATCATGGCCGGGGACGGCCATGATGGCGCCAGTTCCGTATCCAGCAAGTACGTAGTCCGCAATGTAGACAGGAATTTCTTCGCCATTTGCTGGATTAGTTGCTGTAATGGCTTCTAGCTTCACACCAGTTTTTTCTTTGGTGTTGTCCCCGCGTTCGATTTCACTCTTTTGCTTGGCTGTCTGCACGTACGTCGCTACTTCCTTCCAGTTTTCGATACTGTTTCTGTTCTGTTCAAGAAACGGATGCTCGGGAGCCAACACCAGATAAGTCGCCCCAAACAAAGTGTCAGGCCGAGTCGTAAAGACAGTTATAGTACTGTTAACAGTACTACTTGCACCATTAACATTTAGCTTGAAATCTATCTCGGCGCCTTCACTACGGCCGATCCATTGGCGTTGGGCCTCTTTAATATGTTCGGGCCAGTCTCCTAGAGTGTCTAGATCGTCAATCAGTGCATCGGCAAAGTCAGTGATACGAAGCATCCATTGCGGCATGCGCTTCTTTTCAATCATGTCCCCTGAGCGCTCGCAAGTACCATCGAGAAGCACTTGTTCGTTGGCTATCACCGTGTGACAACCTGGACACCAGTTCACTACACCTTCGCCGCGATAAGCGATGTTGTTTTCAAAAAACTGCGTGAACATCCACTGCGTCCATTTGTAGTATTCGGGGTCTATAGTTGAAGTTGTTTTATCCCAGGAGAAAGCTACCCCCATACTATCGAGTTGATTTCTCATGTACTCGATATTGCTTTTGGTCCACACCCGCGGGTTTATATTACGCTTAATGGCAGCATTTTCAGCTGGCAATCCAAATGCATCAAAGCCCATCGGGTAAAGTACTTGTTTTCCCATCATTCGCTTATAGCGCACGTAGATATCGGGTACGGCGAAAGCATACCAGTGACCGATGTGGAGGTTTCCTGAGGGGTACGGTAACTCTACAAGCACATACTCCTTCTCCTTACTTGTGTCGCGTGCACCAATGTTGTAGGTTCCGTCTTGCTTCCATTTCTCTTGCCACTTCTTTTCGAATTCCTGGTGATTGTAACGCTTATGCATAATCAACTTGTAAGTACCTTCTGACTAATAACGAATCCTCATTATGCTATGAATTTTGATTTGTGCAACGTAAAGGGTTGCGCTTGGCGCAACCCTATCATTAGTTATGAATCAAACATTTGGGATTGTTTGTAGTAATGTGATAAGCAATAAATACCTTGCTTCCAGGTTCAATGAAACTGAAGGAGTGACACAAGCAGACGGCGGCTTTTGTCAGTTCGCAGTTACACCGAGCGCACGGTTGTCCAGGCATATTTATATCTTCAACCAAGCCACAATGGGCGCACACGATTGCTTCTTGTACCATTATTCATCCCCCTTTGTACCAAGTCAGAGCGTAGTATGCCCGAAAAGTTAGTTTTTTGGAAGACTACTCACTATTCTCTTAAAACACGTTTCCCCACTGCCATGTTGCCAGTTGTCAGGGTTTTGAATCATCATTTTGCTGTCACTGCTGGTTACGGCTGGATACATGATGTTATCAGCGTCAGTTGAAGCATGTTTGAAAGTTGCGCATAACTCAAAGCCATCTTTTGTAAGGTGGTAAGAATAAGCCGCGCGCCCTTCAGGTGCTTGCGGCACAGCTGGCTCAGCCAAGACGGTTAGGCTCTCAGGTAGTGCGCCTGTAGTCATAGCGTAATCCTGGACGCGCCACTGAATTTGTTGAAGATCAGTAACTTGGGTTGCATCAAGCTTTTGTTCACGAACACTGGTAGGAGCATCAATCAGACTGACGCCGTAGCCTAGTGCAGCCAAAACTAAGATGATGGCTCCAATAGCAAACAGAATTGATTTTTGCTCGTTTTTGAGCCAAAAGCCTTTTGCGTCAAGGAGATAGTAATGAAAGGCTGCTCCCGTAACAAGAAGAACGGCAAACGCTTTAAGCAAAAAACGTTGTGTTAATTCTCCTTCCAAAAACGTCATGACGACAGCTACCAAATCGCCAAGTAAAACAGCTCCTCCAACCAGAAGCGAGAGGTAGATCAGCCACTTCGTAAGGATCAAATAGGCACCGCCCGCTTCGCCGCGACGTAAGTTGTTTACTGTGCGTGTAAGAACAAGGTAAGTTGGGAAAAAGACGAGAACCATCGCGATCCCCAACCTAACGCTACTGTGATTGCTGTCGACTTGCCAGTAACTTTCAGCAGCATCGGGAAATAAAATGTTAATAATTCCGAAAATTAAAACCAGTAAAAATGCCAGTGATAAATAAAGGCTAGCAAGAGAACCTAGTTGTAAGACAAAGTGCTTGGCTGTGTGATTTTCCATATAAACTAAGTATGCGCCTAGTTATAACTACTGTAAAGGCAAGTTTGTGGCGAATGAAGTATACTAGTGATTATGAAACCAGAAGATATTAAAAAAGCTCCTAAACTGTTTTGTGAGAGTATTCATATAGCTTATACGCCAGAATATTTTGTCATGGGCTTGAGCTCTGGTGCGCAAGCCTCTATTTACTCTCTTACGCCTGAACATACGAAACGACTGCAGCAATATCTGACTCATCAAATTACTGAATTTGAAGCAAACCACGGTAAGATTGCCGCTGACTGGAATCCTAAGATTGTTAGCCCCATTCAACCAAAACCTAAATCAACAAGTTGAATTTGACGCTATTTGCTAGATATGTCAATATTGAGTTAAGCGCTCATATTAGAGGAGATAACGATGAGTGATGTTCTTCGCCTGGCGGCAGCGGTACTGTTTGTTCCAGTTACTTGGGTCGCAATTATCGCTTTCCTCAGTTGGTACCCGACCTATGAGGAAAACCAGCTGAAGAAAGCTGGTGAAAAATCCTGAAACCTGACTACCCTGGCCGCCGTTGTGCCCGACCCTGTGTCGGGCACTTCGCTTATGAGTGTAGAAATTCGATTACATCGCCGTCTTTGACTACATACTCCTTGCCTTCAGTTCGAAGTTTCCCCTGCTCACGAGCGGCCGCTTTGCTACCACACTCTACTAAATCGGAAAACGATACGACTTGAGCGCGAATGTATTTTGTTTGAAAATCCGAGTGGATGGCACCGCCAGCTTCCGGTCCAGTTGCGCCAATCGGAACCGTCCAGGCGCGAGTTTCTATTTCGCCAGTAGTAAAATAACTCATTAGGCCAAGCCGATGGTAACAAGCTCTAATTAGGCTTTCCACCCCACTATCTTGGGCACCGTACTCACGACGAAAGTCCATTTTTTCATCCTCGACCATGTCTCGCAGTTCATGCTCCATACCCGCATCAACTATCACGTATTCTGAGTTACTAGTCTCAAAAAATTCTACCAGCTCTTGCCAACGATCATCATTGTGCTCATCTAAATTAAAGGCGTCTTGCTTTTTATTACATACATATAGAAAAGGTTTTAAAGTAAGCAAGTGAACACTCTTTAAGGCTAGTCTCTCGTCCTCATTCATAGCTAGAGAGTTAGCCAAGGCACCGCTAATTAGATGTGGCAGAAGTCTTTCTAACACGGTCTTTAGTACAACAGCGTCTTTGTTGCCTGTGCGCACGTCGCGTTCGAGGGTTCCTATCCGCTTCGACACTGTTTCAGCATCGGCCAAAATAAGCTCTAGATTGATAGTTTCAATATCGCCAAGTGGATCGATCCCGCCTGAAACGTGATGAATATCGCTGTCTTCAAAAATACGCACCACTTGTGCAATCATGTCGGTTTCTCGAATGTTGGCCAGAAACTTATTTCCCAGACCCTCACCTTCACTGGCCCCTTTTACTAAGCCGGCTATGTCCACGAACTCTATAATGGCAGGAATGATTTCCCTTGAGCCAGAAATTGCTGATAAGGTTTTTAATCGAGCGTCGGGTACAGCCACCACCCCAACGGTTGGATCGATAGTAGCAAAGGGATAATTAGCAATCAGCACCTCGTTTTTAGTGAGGGCTGTAAAAAGGGTTGATTTTCCAACGTTGGGCAATCCAACTATTCCGACAGATAATGACATGGGTGCTAGGTTAGCAAACTTTACTCAATAAGCAACTAAATTGGCAAAATCGGAATCGTGTACTCACAAAAAACAATATCAGATTCAGATTTACCGAGAATAGAAGCTAGAGCCCGCTTGGCTTCACTTCTAGCGCCAACAGCATCGACCAACTTCACTTCCTTAGCCCGACTACCTGTGACGGTTGATCCATCGGCCAGAGTCGTCACATCCTCAACTGATAAACTTCGGTACTCAGCTATCATTTCTATAAAGCCCTGGTGGACTTCATCAAGGTCACGCTGCACTAATGCACGCTCTTCCTCTGTTAGCGGCTTGTTAGGGTCACCCGCGTCCTTGTACTTACCAGCTATGAGCTGTACGTAAGTAAGGCCGTCTTCCTCGTTTTGTTCTGAGTTTTCAACGTATGAAGCATTTACACCAATGCTACCAACAATCGAAAATGGTGAAGCGATCAAATAGTCGGTTGCCGCTGCCACCATGTAGCCACCAGAAGCTCCAATATCACCAATCATACCGACAGTTGGTAGTTCACTGGAGCGGATTCTGTCAGCCATGCGCTCAGAAGCAGCCGGGAAGCCGCCCGGCGAATTGACTTCGATCAATACCGCTTCAATTGCCGTGTCATCCTCAGCCGAAGTCATAAATTCCTCTACCATATCAGGGGTAACAATGGTCGGAAGGTGGGCATAACTGTAGAATGGCCAAATTTCACCCTCAATTGGCAGTACCGCCACATTGCAGGTACCGTCACTAATACCAAGACTGCCGTCAAAAAGAGTGACTGCAGCAAAAATAAGCGCAACCATAGTTACCACTACTGCCATTGTTTTTGTGACAATGAGAGCAACCTCTCTAACAAATGTTCGATGCATGATCAGCTTATAGTAGCACCAACTTAAGTACCGTGCTTGCCCAAGGAAGCGACCTCCTTAAGCCAATTTTCACGGCAAACTCCGTCGACTCGTTCACAGGGCCCGTAGGTAGTCACGCGAGTTTTGATGCCAGCGAATTCAAGAATACCGTATTGAATTTCGTTGGTGTAATCACCAAACTTCCACCATGTTTTGAACGGGCTATGTGAACCAGACAGTACAAAGACATGTGCCGTCTTACCATCTAAATGTTGCTCTACTTTCTTCGTTTGTTTGTTAAAGTTAAAAGCAAAACCGGGTAGCCAGAAACGGTCGAACAGACCCTTAAGTAAGGCGGGCATCGTTGTCCACCAGTTAGGGTAGCCAATAACAAGGTGCTCACACTCCAAAATTGCAGTCTGGAGGGTAATGAGATCCGGTTCCAGTTGCTGGATTTCTTTGTAACCTTTGTGCAATATCGGATCAAACTTTAACTGTCCAAGATTAAATCTAGTTACGGTATGACCAGCCGCTACAGCGTTGTGCTCGTAGGTGTCAAGTAATGTTCCGGTAAATGTTTCGTGATCAGGATGTCCGCAAATGATCACGATTTTCTTTTGTTTCATATGACGCTATTGTAACCGCCAAAGGCTTAGCAAAGGACATGCCCCTGTTGATTAAAATTTACTCAGCGGCGAATACTTCCGTTTGGGTTGAACTGTCCTCCTGCGCCAGCTTGCATCCTTATTAGTTTTTCTCTCATTTCCGGACTCATGATAGTGAAAATTTCCTTTTGATACTTGGGTAGCACTTTTGCTGCCGCGGCCATTTGATTGTTACCGTTCTTTTTTAATTCCGCCTGAATTTCCTTCGCAATCTTTTCAAACAGAGCTGGGTCTTTTTCCAACATCTCCATAATCATTTGCTTTTGATCGGGAGGAACATTCTTCATTTGTGTCTCCAGTGCTTTTTTAATTGCAAAATTTTTGAGTCTGCCAAACATATGCGCAAGATTGTAACATACCCCGCGTATTATAAAGAGAGCGTCCAAGATATGGACAACTCAGTGATTCAGTGTTACTATTGGCTGTTAAATTATTATTTATATGAATATCGCAAACGTATTATTGGACGTGCTTAAGGATTTCAGGGTGTTTTTCAATCCTAAAACCCAATTTGGCCGTAAGCGATTAGGTGGTTTTGCATTACTGGTGCTTGTAATTGTGCTGGGCTTTAAATTTTTTGGTGCTAATGACGCTACCGACACACCGATTGTATCAACCACAACTGAGGTTAGTGTACTTTCAATCGGTGAACTATCTACCGACGCAAAATTCGATACCATTGGTAGGGTCGAGGCCGTGTCTGAAGCCAACCTTCAAGCGGAGGCCAGTGGACGAGTGACAGCGGTCCAAGTTGAGGTCGGACAGTCAATTGGAGCTGGAACAGTTTTGGCCACAATTGAGGGCAATGCCGAACGGGCTGCTGTAGTGCAGGCTCAAGGTGCTTACGAAGCGGCTCTGGCTGCCTCTGCCCAAAGCGGAGTGGGACTTAGTGAATCAAAGACAGTACTCAACAGTGCTCTAAACGGAGCCGTAAGTAGCTGTCGGGCTTCGTACAATACTGCTAACAGCATTGTACGAAATAGTATTGACCCTTTCTTCGGTAGTCCTAATGCCACGATACCTGGTCTAAAAATTGATGGCGGTGGAATGACCACAAAACTCAATAACGAGCGGGTAGCTTTTCAAACAATTCTCACTGATTGGCAAGGTCGTTCTAGTACTATTAGCATTAATAGTAACCTGGAGACCGAGATTGCTTATGCTAAAAACCAAACTGAACGCACGATTGCCCTGGTGGACGCGTTCATTACTTTATTTGCTCAGCCAGGTGGTAGTGGAGGTTTCACTGAAGCGGAATTACAAAATTTTAGCACCGACTTTACTGCTCTTAGAACTACTCTAATTAACACTCGCGCATCCCTAGACGCGTCACTGTCAGCGATAGCCTCTGCTAATGATTCCATTAGACGGGCACAACTCGCGGCGAGTGGTGGAACAGTGTCGGCTTCTGATGCACAAGTTAAGATTGCGCTTGGCTCACTGCAAGCAGCACAGGCTGCTTACCAAAAAACTATTATTCGTACCCCAATTCAAGGGGTGGTAAATGCTTTTTATCTTAAAGCTGGCGACTATACCACGCTGGGTCAGCCGGCTGGAATTGTGGCTAACAATGAGGGTTTGCAAATTAAGACTTTTGTTAACGAAATTGACAGTGCAAACATTAGTGTCGGAGATACAGTTGTAATCGAAGGCGGTGCGACAGGTGTAATTACTGCAAAAGCGGCGGCCCTTGATCCTACTAACGGTAAGGTGGCGGTTGTAGTAGGAGTAAATAAAGACAGCGAGCTAACCAATGGGGCCACAGTTAAAATCACTTTCTCGCAAGTCACAGCTGAAAAAACTGATGAGAGAACTATCATTCCTTTGTCTGCACTCAAAATTACTGCCGATGGTGCATTTGTTTTTATCGTAAATGATGAAATGAAATTGGTGGCTGTGCCAGTTACACAAGGTCAACTCTTAGGTGAAGCCATCGAAATTACCTCTGGTGTAACTAAATCCACCCGTATAGTTACCGACGCACGTGGCCTTAAAGACGGTCAGTTGATCACAATCAAAAACTAATATGCATTCTCTCTGGCTATTTTTTCTAAAGAAACGCCAATTTACCTGGCTGTTTATGGTCGCTATGATTGCGGCTGGTCTTTATGCCTTATATCTGATTCCTAAGGAATCAGCTCCTGAAGTGATTGTTCCAATTGGTATCGTCTCGACTATTTACCCTGGTGCTTCCGCCAGTGACATGGAAGAGTTGGTGACCAACAAACTTGAGAACAACCTTGAAAATCTTGATGGTGTAAAAAAGGTTACTTCTACTTCAAGAGATGGCGTTTCGATGGTAACCGTCGAATTCATTGCTAGTGCTGACGTTAGCGAATCAATAGACAAAGTAAAAGATGCAGTTGATTTGACCAAGCCAGACCTACCGACAGACGCTTTTGATCCGACTGTAACCGAGGTTAACTTTGCCGACCAACCCATCCATGTTCTTTCTATCTCCTCCGATCTTGATGCGGTATCATTTACTCAACTTGGCGAGGATTTAGAGACGGAATTTAAAAAGGTTCCTGGTGTTGCAAGAGTCGATGTCAGTGGTACTCGTGCTCGTGAAATCCAGGTCACTGTCGATAGTGCATCACTTGCTACTTACGGATTATCTATCGGAGACGTCACAGCTGCGTTGCAAGGGGCTAACCTGTCTCTACCAATCGGTAGTATCAGCACCGATGGGGTGGAGTACGCAATTCGCTTCGAAGGTAAGCTGGATGATGTCGCCTCTATTCGCACTGTACCAGTCACATCGAAGGGTAATTTCCCAGTCTTTATTAGTGACATCGCCGTCGTAACTGATGGTGTGGCGGAAGAGAAATCCATTTCGCGTGTCTCGGTGGATAACGCTCCATCAGAAAAGGCACTCACTCTATCTATTTATAAAAAATCTGGTTATGACGTAACTGCAATGTCAGCCGGCGTACACGAAAAACTGACAATCCTTCAGGCTGAGGGTGGTCTCCTATTTGGCTCACAAGCTCTCTTTGTTTATGACGGTGGTGAACAAGTGCGAAAGGATTTGCGTGATCTTATTGAAGCGGGAACTGAAACAGTTATTTTAGTTCTAATTTGCCTTCTCTTGACTCTCGGCTGGCGTGAATCAGTGGTAGCGGCTATGTCTATCCCTCTTTCATTTGTAATTGCTTTTATAGGCTTGTATTTGTCTGGTAACACCATCAACTTTATTAGTTTGTTTGCTCTCATTCTAGCGGTGGGAATTTTGGTCGACTCTGGCATTGTAGTTACCGAAGCGATTCATACGCGTATTCGTAAATTTGGTGACCCAAAAGCGGCTGCACGTAACGCAATTTTAGAGTACGCGTGGCCACTAATTGGAGGGACTATGACTACAGTTGCTGTTTTTGCTCCCCTTTTCTTTCTTTCGGGTGTGATTGGACAGTTTATTTCATCAATCCCCTTTACTATTATCTTTGTTTTGTTTGCCTCTATCTTTGTGGCGCTTGGCTTTGTGCCTCTTCTGGCGCTTGCTATTACCAAGACTGGAGGTGGCGAGAACAAACTTGAAAAATTCCAAGAGGAGTGGAATCATAAAGCTCAACTTTGGTATAAAGAGAAACTCATCATTTTCTTGGGCAAATCCAGGGCACAAACTTTTTTCCTGACTGGTTTATTCATGGCTTTCGTTTTGGTATTAGTCCTACCAATTACGGGCGCTCTTAAAACCATTTTTTTTCCGCCCGAGGATGTACCGTACATTTATGTCAGCGTTGAGACTCAGCAAGGTACCCCAGTTGGTCAAACTGATCTAGTACTACGACAAGTAGAAGAAACTCTTTACGAGCAAGATTATATTAAATCTTTTACTTCGACAGCTGGCAGTGGTTCTTATTTCACTGGTAGCACAGACTCCGGCGGCCGCTACGCCAACATCACAGTTGAGTTAAAAGAAGATCGTGAGCAAACTTCACAAGAATTATCTAGCGAATTACGGAGTAGCCTACTTACTATCAAGGGTGCCAAAATTATCATTCAAGAACAACAAAACGGACCGGCTACAGGTGCCCCAGTGTTGATCAAATTTGCCGGCGATGATCTTGATGAGTTATCGACTGTCGTCAACAGTGCAGAAAAACTACTGGCTAGCATAGACGGAACACGCGACATAGCAACGACGAATGACACCGATGCTATTGAATATGTTTTAACAGTTGATCAAGCAAAGGCCAGCGCAGCCGGGGTTTCTCCAGCTACCGTGGCTCAAACTTTGCGTAGTGCAGTTTTTGGCACTAAAGCTACCACTTATACTGAAAAATCGAACGATCTTGATGTAATGGTAAAAATAAAAGTTGATTCTCAGTCTGTTACTGACCCCTCAGTTACACCCGAAGTAAGTTACGATACTCTATCCAATCTCACTGTCATCAGTCGTACTGGTGAACCAGTTTTGCTTGGTAGTGTAATCACCCCTACCTTGGCTCCAGCCAATGCCGCCATCTCCCACGAAGATGGAAAACGAGTTGAAAGTGTTTCTGCTTACACTAAGAGCGACGCCACCGCAATTGAGATAGTTAGTGAATTCCAACGCCGGGCTGACGAAGTTGCGATTCCAGATAGTGTAACGGTTAGTTACGGTGGAGAAACCGAAGACATCAATCGTTCATTTACTGAAATGGGCTTGGCTATCGTAGCTGGTATTATCCTCATGCTGGCCATCTTGGTTTTGTCTTTCAACTCGGTGCGTTACTCCCTCTACCTACTGCTTGCTGTGCCCTATTCATTAATTGGAGTTTTTGGCGGTCTAGCGCTGGCTGGCCTGCCTTTGTCTTTTACCTCAATGCTGGGTGTGATAGCGCTAGCGGGAGTCATCATAAATCACTCCATTATTTTGATGGATTCAATGATCTTCCACAAAGCATCTTCTGGCGATCAAGATTTAATCCACACTGTGGCTGAAGCGGCCACTTCACGACTTCGCCCAATTTTTCTCACGACTATCACCACTGTCATTGGTATGATACCGCTTTCTCGCATTTCAGATTTTTGGAGTCCTCTCGCCTTTGCAATTATGTTTGGATTGGCATTTGCTATGGTACTGACCCTCATTATGGTGCCGGTCTTGTACTACCGGGCCGAGAAGAGAAAACTTGAAAAGAAACTTGCTGATTAAAAAAAGCACCTGCAGGTGCCTTTTTCTTAATAGTCACTACTTTATAAATTTGTTTCGCTTGGCCATTTGCCACGCCATAATTGCGTTGACAATAGCAATCGCCAAAACAATCCAAGTAATGTAGGCAATGAAAAATTGTGTAAAGGAAAAAGTAGTCAGTCCAAGCGGTAGCAGAGCAGACAGTGTTCCCAGCGTATACCAGTTGCCAGCTTGAATAGCTGGGCCAAAGTTACTTGGAATCAGATGTGCAGTCATCAGCATGGCATTTACAAATAATATGACGACCACAAAAAGTTGTCCGATCAGAAACGGCGCAAATTCAAAACTATTTGCAGTGTATTGGGCTGCTAAAATGATAAGAGTAGTCGTCAAAATTAGCACCATTGCAATGCGTAGCACGATATAAACTACACCCATCATTTTGCGCTCGTCGGGATTAATCGAGCCGTCGGCAATGGCCACAAAGAAAGTAGCTATTGCTAGGGTCGAAGACCCGACACCAAGTGAAATCGAGAAACTCTGAATAATCGCGGCTAACGTAAGAAATATTATCATATACCAATATAGTAACAAGTTTATAACGTCAGTACCCCGCTAGGTGTGTATTTAATAATAGGAAGCTTCCAATAAACACACCTATCAATCGGTGTATTTAAAGAATTTCTGTGGGTTAAACTAGACGGAAGATTTAGTTAGAGGAGTGATGTGGCAATTAAAAGATAGATGGTTACACTTGAAACATCGCATATTACAGTAGCAAGAGGGCCGCTCGCAACTGCGGGATCAAATTTTAAACGTTTAAGAAGCCACGGTAGTAGTACTGTAAAGGTGACACTGAACATTGTTGTAGCTAAAATAGAAAGTCCAAGAGCAATACTTAACATCACATTCTGCTTCCAAACAAATGAAAGCAAAAACATTAATGTTCCCAAAAGAATACTAATGAAAAAACCAACCCTCCATTCTCTAAATAAATAATGTGTGATTGAAAAGGCTCGATCGCGGCCAAGTGCTCGTACAACTAACATTTCACTTTGATTACCGACAGCGTCGGCAATATAAACTATAGCTGGAATGAAGGCTGCAATAAATATTTGATCCGCTAATGAGTGTTCAAAAAAATTAACTATAATGGCGCCGGCAATACCACCAAAGAGACCCGTCACAAGCCATGGTAGACGGGTGCGGATTTGGCTCGGTAGACTAAGCTCCGCATAACGCACTTGCTCTTTTTTAATACCAGTAGCTTTATAGAGGTAATTAGTATGGTCTTCATTCAAAATCTGCAATACCGTGTCAGCTAAAATGACACCAACAAAATTGTCTTCCTTATCAACGACCGGTACAGCCTTTATGCTTTGGGCGAGGGCAAGTTGTGCCACATGCTCTCTGTCAGTATTGACATGCACGTAAGCAACAGAACTTTTCATAAAATCTAATACTTCAGCTGAAGGATGTGCTGAAAATAGTTCATGGATTGAAAAAACACCGATAAGTTTATTGTCCTCCAGAACATAGATATAATCTATGGAACTGAAAGTAGAAATAGAGTTTTGGATTACCGCTAGGACGCCTCCGGCTATATCTGTTTTACGACAAGTTGGGATTGCTGTATCGGCTAGGTTGCCTGCGCTGCGGCTAGTTTGGGGACGTATCATAGCTTTATTCTAGCAAAAATTAAGGTGTTTCCCTATTGTTAAGGGCAAAGCGTTGGAACATAACGGCGGCCACCCAGATTGCTTCGCTACGCTCATAATCTAGTTTGGCGGCAGTGGAACTTGTAAAGTGCGCTCTGTGGTCACGAGTTACTAAGTATATTGGCTCGCTGCGCTTCCAATCTACTAAGTGTTCTCGAATCTTACAGATTCTGTCCACTCATTCGCTAGTTTGTTTCGTATGCACTCACAAACTTACTGAATGAGTCTTGCGAAATGGGTCCCATCCCATTTCTCACCCGCCTCGCGGTTCGTCGCCCTAGGGAAGGAGCGACTCACATCGCTGCGGCCTCCACTGAGGCACGAAAGCAAAGCAGTTTGCTTTCTAAAATAATAACCGTCACGCCTGTGACGGTTATTATTTTACCTCAGTGGACCCTAGCGGATTTGAACCGCTCGCCTCTTCCATGCCATGGAAGCGCTCTACCAAATGAGCTAAGGGCCCGAGCGGACCGAGTATAGCATCAAAAATGGTAGGCCTCAAATTTACGTCTCGCCCTTAGACTAATTCGCCATTTTCGTATTCATTGGCAATTGTCAGAACCCTCTCGACAATCTTGTCTGGGTCGTAATCGCTTTTTATTATATAACCAGCGGCTCCGAGCGACATGCCCTTTTCAAAATTTTCCTCTCCAGCAAGGTTCGTCAACATAATGACTGGGATTTTTTTAAGAGTTGAATCTTCTTTCATCGCCTTGAGTACGTCAAAACCGTTTTTCTTGGGCATCATAATATCCAATATCACCACAGTGGGCTTCTTTTCCATAGCCCCAAGTCTAGCCAGAGCCTCCTCGCCGTCGTGTGCAATTTCAATTTCACAACCGGCTATTTCAAAAGCCAACTGATATAGACTGCACATCATTTCGTCATCCTCGGCGGCAAAAAAGAATTTTTTCATACTATGATTAACTAAGATTTAAGCGATTTGGCTTTTGGTAAGGTGAAAGAAAAGGTACTACCTTCTCCTAAGATGCTCTTCTCAAGTTTAATTGTACCACCCATCTCCCCTAGTACCAATTTTGAGATATAAAGGCCCAAGCCAGTGCTTTGACTATCCTCCCTGGCCAGCATATCTTCGCCAGCCTGTTGGAACTTTTTAAAAAGTCTGCCTTTATTTTTTTCAGAAATACCCAGTCCGGTGTCGGTAACCCTAACTGTAACAGTGCTGTTGTTGGCCGTGATTTCCAAGGTGATGGTTCCTTGATGAGTGAAGCGGAGTGAGTTACCAATGAGGTTGTCGAGAACCTGCTTAGTTCTGGCTTCGTCAGCATACGTCATGGCAGTTTCTAAAGAGGATTTAAACTCAAGATTGATGCTCTTTTGCTTGGCGTACTCAGTGTAAGTCTCTATATTATGCTTTGCCAATTCAACCATGTCAAAATTTGTTTTTGTTACGGTTAGCTTTTTTTGTTCTAAGCGTGACACTTCGAGGAAGTCATCAACAATCGATATCAGACGTATACTGGCATTGTGAACGTCGGTAACCAAACGTTGTTTCTTCTTCGCTTCCAACTCAGCGGCCTGCTCAGAAAGCAACATGTGAGTGTTCCATCTGATTGCAGTTAAAGGAGTACGCAGCTCATGCGAAGCGATTGAGAAAAATTCTTCCCGACTTCTTTCTGTATTTTTTGCCTCGGTAATATCGTCTATTACCAGTACATAGCCAATGATTTCATTCTTCTTTTGGCCCTTATCGATTGCGAGCACTGGGACACAGACTAGTCTTAGATAAAAGTTTTTGAACAATTGCTCTTTGATTTCGGTCAGTGTCTTTGACTTCTTAGTGTCTACAACCAACTGTGTAAAAACTTGACACAACTCGCCAAAATCTGGACTGTCAATCCTGGCCGGAATCTCAGCGATGCTAAGGATGGATTTAGCGGCTGGGTTATGAAGAATAATCTTGTTATCGGTATCAATTATTAAGAATCCGAAAACCAAACTATTAATTGAAGTCAGTAGCCGAGCTTTCTCTGTCTCCAGTTCTTTTGTTCGCTCTATAACCATCTGCTCAGCGTAGTCCTTGCCCTTTTCCACTTGCTTGAGTAGGTTCAGCACTTTTTGTTTGGATGATTTCTCGGCTTTTTGAGCGGAAGATAACCACAGTAGCATTTGATTGATTTTTATGCCTAGCTTTCCTATATCGTCGGCCTGTCCAGTTTCGACTAAGTTTTCAATATTTCTTTCTTTATTTATTGTTTCTACATCTCTAGAGAGACGAACAAAACGTCTAATGACAAGCTTTTCCAGTAAGCCAGTAATAAAGACAGCAAAGACGATTAGGGCTAAAAAGCCACCAATTAGGAAGAAAAAGATAGTTTTTTGACCCTGTGCAAAAATCGGTCGGGCCGTCTCTATACGTACAATCAGGGCCGGTTCGTCATAGACATCATCAATCAGGGCATAGCCTTGTATTTCAGCTAATGTTTTGGGAGAAACTACGTACTTTTCACCAGACAAAAGAAGTTCTCTAGCATTCTGCACGTCGGCTGGTAAATCACTAGCGGTGACTTCGAAGATTTCAGTTTGAAGACCAAGCGCTTCAGAAATACTCTGCATTTTTCCGTCATCCAAATACCGCAAGAGAGCAATTGAAGAGTGAACTGGGCCTGTCTCTTCATTGGTTAAACTTGGCTTTGAAGCAAACAGAGCTGGGCCCTCTGGCATCATTACTAAACCGTATTTAAAATCAGCTTCGTCAGTTCTTATAATAAGTTCTGGTTGTGGCTCAAAGAAATCTACAATAGTACTAGAAGCGACTTCGATTTCTTCATCCAGATCTAGATAAACGGCGTAGTAAATATTCCCACCGTTATCAGTTACAAAGTAGCCATTTTGATCTTGCCTAATGTAACCGGTAGCAAACATCGTACTTTCCTCAAATTCTCTGTTTTTGGTTCCCTCTAAAGCATATTCTTCGGTGTAAAAGTACATGTCATCCCACGGCGACCAGTCTAGAAGATTTTCGTACTGCAGGTAAACTTCATCATTTATTGCCTCAGTGGCTCGATCAATATCTTGAATGACTTCTTCTTTCTCAATTTCCAGATAACTTTTCGAAAGTACCTCATTTGTCATCAAATATAAAAAACTATAGAGAATGACCAAGCCAAAAAACACCGTCAAAAGAACCCGAGACCGCACAGACAAGTAACGTTTGCTTTTCTTTAGATTTTCAAGTGAGCCTTCTGTCACCACTACAGTGTATCACGACCAGTTTTCACTTTTGCGTGAATCTTTTCAACAGTAGTGCAGATATTTTCTACACCAGGATAGTCGCGTGGTTGTGGCTAACTTCGAGGGTTCCGGTCGTAAGAGGAAATGATTCGGTAGTGCCGTCAGCCTTTTTGATTCTCACTTCTCCATTTTTAAGGGGGGAAATAATTGACTCGTGCCCAGCCAGAAGTTGCATATCGCCAGCAACACCAGGTACAGCCACTGAAATAACTTCGCCGTCAAAAACTGGGCCGTCGACTCTTGTTATTGTAAGCTTCAGTAATCTGTTTTTTTCATTCATAGTAGTTTATAAACTTAGCAAATTATTTAGATTTGTGTAATTTTTTTGAGAACTGAAGCCGTCTTTCTTCACTCGTTCGAAACTATAAAAGTAAACTTTTATGCTTCACTCACTCGCTTGAAAGTTAAGCTTAAGTAATTTTTCTGCCATAATCATTTATTATCCTCAAGGTCGCTATCTAATGGATTTTGAACGGTGCCGTTAAAGTTAGTCTCAGCAAGAAATAAGACTGTGAAAAATGCTGCTATGGCTGCATAAATACTTTTCGCGGTAAATTTTTTCATACTCATTTTTATTATATTCAAGGTTTGTAAGATAGTCGAGATACGAGGCGGACAAGGAAATTATTGCGAGCTGTACTTGGTGTACAGTGAGAAATGATTTACCGCAGGCCAACGACGTAGATTGGCTATATTATGAAGCTTGAACTTCGTCGATACCTCCCTTCATATAGAAAGCCTGCTCATTCTTATCGTCGTGTTTTCCATCAAGAATTTAACCGAAGCCGCGGATAGTATCTTCGAGCTTTACGTACTTTCCTGGTGCACCAGTAAAGACTTCTGCGACTGAGAATGGTTGACTCATATAGCGCTGAATCTTACGAGCGCGGTAGACAGTTGTTTTGTCTTCTTCTGAAAGCTCCTCAATACCTAGAATAGCAATGATATCTTGAAGATCTTTGTAACGTTGGAGTACGAGCTTCACGCCTTGAGCGACACGGTAATGCTCCTCACCGACAATTGTTGGATCAAGGGCTGTCGAATTACTCTCCAGAGGATCAATGGCTGGGTAGATACCGAGGGACGCCAGTTGGCGACTGAGTACCACAGTGGAGTCGAGGTGAGAGAAGGTTGTCGCTGGCGCTGGGTCGGTCAGGTCATCAGCTGGCACATATACGGCTTGGACGGATGTGATAGAGCCTTTGTTGGTAGAAGTGATGCGTTCCTGCATTTTACCCATTTCTTCGGCCAGGGTTGGCTGATAACCCACGGCTGACGAGACTCGTCCAAGGAGTGAAGACACTTCCTGCCCCGCCTGAGTAAAGCGAAACACGTTGTCCATGAAGAAAAGCACATCCTTACCACCAAGATCACGTAGAGACTCAGCCATGGTAAGGCCAGTAAGGCCCACCCGAGCACGAGCACCAGGTACTTCGTTCATCTGACCAAACACCAGCGCAGTTTTATCAAGTACACCTGAATCCTTCATTTCGTGGTAGAGGTCGTTTCCTTCACGTACACGTTCACCCACACCGGCAAATACTGAGTAGCCACCGTGGTTGGTTGCTACGTTGTTGATGAGCTCTTGAATAAGTACTGTCTTTCCTACTCCCGCTCCGCCAAAAAGTCCTACCTTCCCTCCTTTGATGAACGGCGCCAGCAAGTCCACTGACTTGATACCGGTCTCAAACACTTCAGTCTTGGTCGACTGATCCTTGAATGGAGGTGCGTCTTGGTGAATACCACGCTTCTCGACCGAAGAGATGTCGGCGCCACCGTCGAGAGTTTCGCCAAGAACATTGAAGAGGCGTCCAAGTGCCACTTCACCTACCGGAACAGAGATAGCTGCGCCAGTGTCAATTACTTCAAGGCCTCTCTCAAGACCTTGAGTGTCCTGCATCGCAATCGCTCGCACGCGATCAAGACCAATATGCTGAGCGACCTCAAGGGTGAGGGTTGTATCACCATTTTTTACCTTCAAAGCATTTAAAAGCGCTGGTACGCCACTCTCAAAGTGAACATCAACGATAGGGCCGATAATTTGTGTAATTGTTCCTGTGTTCATAGTATTTTTAGTAATCTTGGACTTAATAATTTATCTCAGAAACTTGTGAGACGGCCCCAGAGGCGCGAAGGAGGAAATGTTTTGGAGGAAGCGGTACATATCGTTCCGTGACTGACAAAAAATTTTTTCCGACAAAGCATATGGGGTCGTATCGCAAGTTTCTATTTCATAGATTCTACACCAGCGGTAATCTCTGACACCTCGGCGGTAATAGCCGCCTGACGCTGGTTGTTAAACTTAATAGTAAGAGCTTTAATCATTTCTTTTGATTTGTCTGTAGCGTTCTTCATCGCCACCATACGAGCCGAGTGCTCGCTAGCCTTACTTTCAAGCAGTGCGTGATAAAACATTATTTGTACGAGCTGCGGTAAAAGTGTACTTAAAACTTCTTCCGGAGATGGTTCGACTTTATATGGAGCAAAAACATCAGCTTCTGCACGGTCACTACTGAACTTTCCAGTTTTTGGTTTGATGCCACGCATTAAGTCGTTTATTTCATCAGCAACTACTGGTAGTACTTGTCGAACTACTGGTATTTGCTCGAACGTGGAAATAAAGTTTTGGTAAATCACCACAACCTTCTTGTAATTACCTGTAGCAAAAGCTTCAAGAGCTTTACTAGACATATCGTAAACATCTTCGACAGTGACACCGTCGCTAATATTTGTGTATGAAGCTAAAAGAGTTTTCTTTTCACGAACGGTAAACTCGACCGCCTTGCGACCAACCGCCACCACATCCGTTATTCCATTTTCGCGGAATATAACTTCTGCTTGCTTAAGTACAGCACTGTTCACGCTTCCAGCGAGACCTTTATCGCTTGTTACAATCACAGCCAGAGTGCTGCCTTCAGTTCGCACAGTTGTAAGCGGATGCTTCATACCGTGATCGGCTTTAGCGAGGCGACCTAGTATGCGCAACGCTGCGTGCACATATGGACGTCCAAGAAATGCTCGCTCCTGGCTCTTACGCATTTTCACCGCCGAAACCGACTCCATCGCCTTGGTGACCTGGCCGGTTTTCTTGGTAGCGATTATTTTGTTTTTAATTTGTTTGAGCGCCATGGTATGGATTACGCAAGAGTTACTTTGAAGTCTTCGATGGCTAGGTTGATTTTCTCTACCACTTCGTCAGTGAGCTCACGCCCAGTTTCGATGGTATCGAAGATGTCTTTGCGGTCACGTTCAATAAAGGATAGGAATGAATCTTCGGTCTTTCGGACATCGCTTACTGGCACGAGATTGAACATCCCAGCGTTCGCAGCGTAGATAGACACTACCTGCTTGTAGAAAGGCATTGGGTTGTTTTGTGGCTGCTTGAGAAGTTCTACATAGCGACGACCTGATTCGATTCGAGCTTTGGTGTCTTCATCAAGGTCTGAGGCAAACTGCATAAAAGCTTCTAGTTCACGGAACTGCGCGAGCTCGAGACGAATCTTTCCGGCTACTTTTTTCATGGCTTTGGTCTGCGCTGAAGAACCGACGCGGGATACCGAAATACCAACATTAAGCGCAGGACGAATTCCTTTGTTGAAAAGGTCGGTTTCGAGAAAGATCTGTCCGTCAGTGATGGAAATCACGTTAGTTGGAATGTAGGCAGACACGTCTCCTTCTTGTGTTTCAATAATCGGAAGGGCTGTGATTGAGCCACCACCAAGTTCTTTTGAAAGCTTGGCAGACCGTTCAAGTAAACGAGAGTGAAGGTAGAAGATATCTCCTGGGTACGCTTCGCGTCCTGGTGGTCGGCGCAGAAGCAATGACATTTGTCGGTAGGCATTAGCATGCTTACTCAAGTCATCAAGAATGATGAGTACATCTTTGCCTTGCTCCATGAAGTATTCACCAATCGCCATCCCAGCAAACGGTGCAAGGAATAGTAGTGGTGAAGCTTCTGAGGCTGAAGTAGCCACAATAGTGGTGTACTCCATTGCACCGGCGTCTTGCAACTTCTGCATGATACTGGCGGTTTTTGATCGCTTTTGTCCAATTGCGACATAAATACAAAGAGGCCTGGTTTCTTTCGGTTCGTACTTTTGGTTGATGATGGTATCGATAGCAATGGTAGTTTTACCAGTTTGGCGGTCACCAATGATGAGCTCGCGTTGGCCACGACCAATTGGAATCATCGAGTCGATAGCCTTGATACCAGTGTGGACTGGTTCATTCACCCCCGAACGATCCATCACGCCGTAGGCTACCCGTTCAATCGGCATGTCTCTTTTCCCCACTATCGGCGCTTTGCCGTCGATAGCTTCACCGAGTGCGTTTACCACCCGACCAGTGATATCTTCCGACACTGGAATTGAGAGTAGCTTCTTGGTGCGGTACACCTTCATGCCTTCAGCTACCTTGTCGGCATTACCCAAAATCACTACCTTGACCGAGTCTTCTTCAAGGTTAAGTACGAGTCCATAGAGCGTGTCCGCCGCACCTAGGAGCGCTTCAAGTGAAGCTCCCTTCGCGGCAGAAAATACCATCATTTCCATCATCTGGGCCGAGCGGAGTCCATCGATAGTCGCGATACCATCTCCGACGTTGGTGACGATACCAATTTCAGTTGTAGTTGCTGCACTACCTAGTGATGCAATTTCTTTCTTAATTCGCTCAATGATTTCTGTACTCATACTTAATAATTATTTAACAATTGACTCGTATAATGTGTGTAGTGATTTTTTGTAGCTCTGATCATGTTCTTTGTAATCAAAGGTAGCAACGAAGCCACCGACAAGGGTTTCGTCAACCTGATAGTTGACCGTCGTGCCCTTGCTCACGCCGAGCTGTGCTAGCACAACTTTTATTTCGGCGGCTAAAGTGGTCGCTTCTGCCCTTGAAACAGTTTTTACTATCGCTTCTTGAGCCCCACTTTGGGCTTCTAAAATGCGAAGTGTCTCAAGCAAAATTGATGTCAGTAACTTTTCATGTTTACGGCTCTTTAGTACAGCCCTAAGACCACTAAGCGCAGCGTCAATCGTTGTGCCAGCGGCTAGAGTTTTCAAAAATGCTTGTACGTATTGTGTTTTCATAAACTATGAGGCGTTTTTCTTTAGAATTTTCTCTGCGGCCAGTACGGCTAACTTGGCGATTTCCGCCTCACTTTCTTTCAGAGCTTGAGCCTTCATTTCACCACCACGTTCACCAGCATCTCTGATGACTTGTTCTGCCTTCATTTGAGCATTAGACACGATTTGTTCAGCCTTCCCTTTAGCGTGCTCAGTTGCACGTACGGTCATGGCTTCAGCGTCTTTGTTGGCAGCGGAGATAACAGCTTTTTTCTCTTCAGCCGCTTCAGCTTTTGCCTTACCAGCTTCTTCCGCATCCTTTATCCCTTGAGTAATTTTTTCCTCACGCTCTTTAAGCACTTTAAGTACCGGTTTGTACAAAAAGTACGTCAAAACTACCAGCAAGAGTCCGAAGTTAAAAACCTGCAGAAAGATTAGGCGAGTATCGATACCAAATGCTTCAATGAGTTGCTCCATAGGGTGAACGAGTTAAAAATCGAAAGTTAGTAAAGTGAGAAGTGGTTTTCTTTGTGAAATCGTCAGGATGTCACAGATGCACCCCGAGGGTACTTCCAACGGCTCTGCCGAAGGGGCGCGATCGCGCAAATAAATTTTCATGAGGTGTGCTTTATGTACATTGAATGAAAATTTATGCAGCGCAACAACGCAGATGCGGCATATCTGGCAGTTTCTTAAGTGAATTTGATTAAGAAAGCGACGACCAAGGCGAAGATGGCTAGCGCTTCCACGAAAGCGATACCAAGAATCATCATTGATTGAATTTTTCCTGATGCTTCTGGGTTGCGAGCAATACCTTCTAGTGCTCTCGAAACAAGGATACCGATACCGATACCTGGGCCAAGCACACCAACACCAGCCGCGATGGCCATGGCCAACGCTTTGGTCGCTTCAGCATTAATCATGGCTGCTTCTACAATTGGATCCATATGTGTGATTTATACATTTAGTAAGTTTGTCGTCTAGCAATTCAGGGCGGGCTAAAGCCATGAATTGAGGCGTAAATTCGAAATAGTCGCTTGCGCTCCTTTTCTCATTCAGTATTGGACAAAGCGAGTCAACAGTCTGCGGACTCGTTCTTGGCCACTACTGTCTAATGGTGGGGTTCCTCGATCGCCAATTTAATAAAGAACAAGGTCAAAATCGCAAACACTAATGCCTGGATCAAACCAACAAATAGTTCGTAGGCATAAATCGGCACTGGCAAAAGGTAAGGCACAAAAAACATTCCCACCAAGAGTAGTGTTTTTCCAGCGAAAATGTTTCCAAAGAGACGGAAGGAGAAAGCGATTAGACGAGCCAATTCACTAATTAGTTCCATTAATCCAAGCAGAAAGGCCATTGGCGACTTGAAATTTATAAATTTACCAGCGTATTTCCAGAAACCCATTGCTAATACTCCAGCTATCTCAATCGTGAAGAAGGCCACCAGTGTCAAACCAATAGTGATATTAAGATCGGTGGCTCCTGGGTATAGCCACGGTACCAAGTGTCCGTCATGGTATGAACCAATCGCACCCACACCCGGGATCAATCCAACCCAGTTGATTCCTAAGATAAAGATAAAAATAGTCGCGATAATAGGAAAATATTTGTCCGTTATTTTCTTATCTCCCAAAACTTCATGTACATAGTCATAACCACCTCCAATAATAGTTTCAGCGACACTTTGTAGCTTACCAGGGACGAGTGAAAGATTTTTGCGGATTACAAAGGCAAGAACGGTAAGGAGCACCATCACAATCCAGACGGTTATGAGTGTGGCGGTAATAGGCATGTCGCCAATATGGCCCACGATATAGGGATTCAAGTGAACAGAGATGCCCTCTTTGGCTTCGTGACTCTCTGCGGCTGCGTATACAGTATTAATGAAACTCATGAATATCCATCCGCTTGGAAGGAGATTTTGGCCTCTAAACCTTGCGTTTGCGCCGGTATATTAGCATAAAACCCCTAGAAATCAAAGTTTTCCTGGGGATTTTATTTCATTTATTGAGAAAATCGGCGCGAGAGCGCTGACTTTTTCTAACGTCTACTTCTTTTTCTTAGTAACTTTCTTTGGGGCTGCTTTTTTGACTGGAATTTTTTTTGCAACAGCCTTCTTTGCTACTGGAGCAGTTGTCTTTTTCGGAGCCTTTTTGATATCAGAGACAACAGTAATAACTTCATCCTTTGCTGGCACGGACTTGGCTGCTTTCTTAGTGTTTGCTGGTGTGCCCTTCATGAGAGCTAGAATTTCATCTACTTTGGCTTCAAGCGCTGTTACCTGTTTTTGCATAGCCGTAAAGTCGTGACTATGAGTTGATTCCTTACGTGGAGCATCAAAGTCACGCTTTGGTCGATCGTTTGAGAACCGATCTCGCCGCTCAACACCATTACGGTCATCTGACCGATTCTTTCCAAAACATTCACTACACAGGACTGGCTTCGAACCATCAGGTCGGAATGGTACTTCACAAGGTTTGCTACAAGTAGAACAAATTGCCTTGTGCATCACTGTTGGTCGACGGTCGCCATCGCGTGAACTACCAAATCCACCACGGTCTCCACTTCGTCCACCTCTGTCGCCACCAAATCCACCACGACTACCTCCTCTATCACTGCCAAATGGCTTTTTATCAAAGCTTTTTTTCGGTCCGTAGTTGGCGTCTGACTTAGGTCGGCCACCCATAAACTCTGGTCGGTTTCGCTGACCTCCCGGCCCGCCTGATTTAAAGTTATTCATTATTTGCAACTATGTCACAATTTTTATACTATTGCAAGGTTATTTTGGCTGCTGTGGTGGCAAAGGACTTTGCATTCTCATTTGTGAATTAATACGGACTAATACCCAAGATTGTCTTTTACTCTACTCAAACGTCATTCGCTTTACAACAGCACCTGTTTCAGTCATACCTGCTTGGATAAACACTTTTGTAGTCTCTGTCAGTGTATTTGTATCACAGACAGATTCTTTTGAGTCTGTACTGACACAAATACTTTCTGTATTAAATGTGAGTGGTACAACATACCCGGCTTCTGTCTCTTGCTCGTACACTAAATGCCAATTTTCTTTACTGTATGGCGCTTCGATACTGTTTTTAAGCAAAACGCCAGATTTTTCAAAATCAAATTCTTTTTCTGCCATCATCTCCCCAACCATACAGTCAAGTTTGGTTATAAGCCACTGATCACCAACTAGCGTCAAACTCACCACAGCCTGATGTTCAGTGGTGATACTTTTATCTCTTGGTTTTACAAGAACGACAGCTTTGTTGTCACTTATTGAAATATCTTCGCCATCAATTCGATTTGGTATTTTAGGCAAACAAAGTACTGGATCAACGTCTCCTCTCACTCGATTTGCATGTGCTCTCTCAATCTGCAACCGTACTTCATCGGTAAGAACTGTACTTTGTAAAAGCCCAGACTCATATGGAGTCGTGGTGGTACTTTTTCGTTCTTCCAGCCATTGATTAAAGAATTTCATTGTAACAGTGCGTGGTGTTGCAGGTTTTATTGATTCTTTATTCATCCAGCTATTTGGAATTAGCTGCTCTTTAAAATAAAGGGCGGCTACTGCAATGACTAGTATGATTAGTCCAACAATAATTTTATTCTTATATTTCATGGTGGTAGTTACAATGTATGAATTAGCTACGGTATAGATAGGACGTATCAGTCTATAGTCTATTACGACCCACTAATCTCGTTATTTCAATAAGACTGTTTGCCAACAAAATATAAGTAAATAACGCTTGACATCATATTCGTAGGTCGGTAGTATAGTGCCACTTAGGACTTCCTAAGTGCCCAGAACATGTTGGTCCCGTAAGCAAAAGCTTTCTGGCCCAGCTCGATGGACAAATGTAAGTGCAAGCACTTCCACTTCCCATCTCACTGGGCCCGTAGCTCACTTGGTAGAGCGCCTCATTTGCACTGAGGAGGCAGGGAGTTCGAATCTTCTCGGGTCCACAAAGAGGAAAGCCAGATACACAAGTATCTGGCTTTTCTTATACTTTTGAAGTTTCTACCAGATGACGTACTAACTCCTCGAAAGTAAGCCCAACGGCAGCTGCCGCCTTGGGTAAAAGTGACTCGTCAGTCAAGCCAGGGAGGGTGTTGATTTCAAGAAAGTAGACTTCCCCGTTCTTTACGATAAAATCACTACGAGAGTAGTGGTCACAGTGCAGGGCCTTATGAGCACGAACTGCTGCATCGGCTAAAGCTACTTTTTCTGCGTAGGAAAAGCGTCCGGGGACAATTTCTTCAGTCGCACCATTGTACTTAACTTCATTTGAGAAAAAGGGCTGGCCGCTAGGTGGCACAATTTCAATTGGAGGCAGGGCGTAGATACTTTGGTTTCGAAAATTCTCCAGCACGCCTACTGTGGCTTCTTTGCCTCGAATAAATTCCTCCACCATAACTGTCTCGTAAGTCTCTAATAGTTCACTCAGTACGGCAGCTAACTGGCTGTGAGCACTGACGTAGCGAGCACCGATAGAAGAACCGCTAGCTAAAGGTTTTACAAACAACTCACCTTCCATCGTGCTAGCAATATAATCGATCTCTGTTTGAAGGTTACGGCGGCTACTGCGGTCAACTTTTCGGTGTTTAGCCATTCTTATTCCTTGGTCTTTAAGCGTATCTTTAGTTAATTCTTTATTAAAAGCGATAGCTGAGGAAAAAGAGTTGCTTCCGGTAAAGGGAATTTTTAAGCGTTGCAATATGCGCTGCACTTGACCATCTTCACCATATTCGCCGTGTAGAGCAACAAAAACCACATCGATTGCGCTTAAGGCATTTTCGGGGCTACGCACAATGCCCGACTCCAACCAATCGCCGTTTTTTGTAATAGTAATGTCTTTGTGCGGATACTCAAGTCTGCGGAGCGCATTTAAAACGGCAGTGCCCGACTTTAAGGACACATCATATTCTGAACTGGGTCCACCTCTTAGGACGGCAACTCTTTTCATATTTTAATTATAACATGACAAAGTGACTGTTATTCGCGGGGAATTTTGTCACGCTTTTTGCGATGATAGGTGACGGCAAAACGGTGCGACTCGGCATTAGCATGAAGGATTGCTTCCTTATACCGCTTTAAAATATGAGCTTGGCCGATGAGTCTAACTGGTTTGTGACGTTCATCTTTAACCACCGCAATTACAGGTATAACTACGTTATTGGCTTTCAAGACGGTCTCGGCCGCATTTTTTTGAGCCGTTGCACCATCAACCACAATTATCTGTGGCAGTGGCCAGTCATCATGCTGCAAGCGACGATGGATTATCTCTTTTAATGCGGCCGGGTCATTTGCATCACTTAAACTTTTAATTTTAAATTTTCGATATTCGCTTTTCATTGGTTCCCCACTTTCAAAAACTGTCATCACTCCTACCATGTCATTTCCGTTCATGTGAGCAATATCATAAGCCTCTATTCGGACTCTCTTTTCATCGCGGTAGATTTTTGAATCATTTTTGATAAGTGCGATGTCTTGAATGTGAGTCAGTGCGAAAATCCGTTTTTTAATTATGTTAGCTTCTTCAAACTTTTCAGTTTTTGCGAACTGATACATTTCCTTTTTTAACTCTTTAATGATTTGTTGTTTTTCACCCTCGAAAAAGAGTTTAATGTGGTTGATTGTGCGAAGGTATTCTTCTTTGTTGTTAGCTGATGGATAAAGTCCAATTTGACGATTAAAATCAATTTTCCCGCGGGATAACTTAGTTTTTTCATTACCCACCGCCTGCTTTGTATCGTAAAATTGAAACAATTTACGAATGATCTTTAACGCTTCTTTAAACAACAGACCGCTCGGGAACGGGCCAAACTCGTACTTTATCTCCCCTTCGCTAAACTGTTCGGTTAAATCCTTGCCTCGAACAACTAGCACTCTAGGCCACTCTTCATTGGTGATGACAAGATGGTTGTAACTCTTGTCGTCTTTACTGCGCGTATTGTAGTGCGGCTTGTGGGTGCGAATGAGATTAGTTTCAAGAATAAGTGCTTCCAGCACACTGTCAGTAGTCGTAAATTCAATAGTTAGGGATTCCTCTACCATATTCTCAATAAGTTCCGACCGCTTTTCTTTCAAATCATCGGTAAAATAGCTTCGAACTCTATTTCTAAGCGAGGTCGCCTTTCCAATGTAAAGAATTCTCTTCCTAGCACCCAGAAAGAAATATACTCCTGGTGTATCAGGCAGCTTTTTATTGGTGAGTTTCTCTTTGGTCATACTTAGCGTTCTAAGATTTTTTTTAGATACTTTCCAGTATATGATTTCGGGTTAGCAGCGATTTGCTCTGGTGTGCCTTTAGCGATAATTTCACCACCTTTCTTGCCACCTTCAGGCCCGATATCTATAACGTAGTCAGCGCACTTCACCAAATCAAGATTATGCTCAATTACCATTACAGTGTTACCGTGATTGACAAGTTGCTGCAGAATTTCAATCAGCTTGCGTACATCTTCATAGTGAAGTCCGATGGTCGGTTCATCTAGTAGGTAGATGGTTTTTTGGGTATGCGGTCGATACAGTTCTGACGCGATCTTTACGCGTTGAGCTTCACCACCTGATAGGGTAGTGGCACTTTGGCCAAGACAAAGGTAGCCCAAACCGACATCAAGCATGCTGCGTAGACGTTCCTGAATACTTGGCACTTCTCTAAAAAATAATTCTGCTTCTTCGATTGTCATGTTTAGGACTTCGTGAATGTTCTTTTTCTTGTAAGTGACTTCCAGCGTTTCTTTGGTAAAGCGTTTACCGTCACAGACATCACAAGTTACATACACCGTCGGCAAAAAGTGCATCTCCACAGCAATTTCACCATTTCCTTGACAAGCTTCACAGCGTCCACCCTTTACATTAAAACTAAAACGACCAGGTTTCCAGCCTCTAGCCTTCGCTTCACCTGTGGCAGCAAACATATCGCGAATATGAGTAAAGGCTCCAGTGTAGGTGGCTGGGTTGCTACGCGGAGTTCGTCCGATTGGCGATTGGTCGATTAAGACTGAACGACCGAGATATTCGGTACCAGTGAAGGTTGTGCAGTTGTAGGTGTGCGGGGTACGATGTTTTTTCTCTAAACGAGACTTTAGATTTCTGTCGACAATTTCATACATGAAGGAAGATTTTCCCGAGCCAGATACGCCGGTGACACAAATAAGTCGCCCCAGAGGAATGTCGATATTGAGGTTTTTAATATTAAATACATTTCCACCTCTGATTTGAATTTTCCCTTTTTCTCCTCCCCGCCGCTCGGGTATTTCTATGGCTTTGTCTCCACGGAGATAATCGAGAGTCACCGAGCCAGACTCGTTAGTTTTGGCCGAAAGTAACCTATCTAAGTAATCTGCCACAATTACCTTCCCTCCGTGAATGCCAGCTCCAGGTCCGATGTCTATTAGGTAGTCGGCAGCGTAGATAGTATCTTCGTCGTGTTCTACAACAATAATCGTATTGCCTAAATCGCGAAGCTCTTGCAAGGTTTTAATTAGGCGATCATTATCACGTTGATGCAGTCCAATAGTCGGTTCATCAAGTACGTATAGTGCCCCGACCAGGCCTGAGCCAAGCTGCGAAGCCAATCTAATTCGTTGTGCCTCTCCACCAGAGAGGGTGTTAGCGCGACGATCAAGAGTCAGATATTCGATTCCAACATTGCGCATGAAATCAAGTCGCTCGATCACTTCACGCAAGGCAGGCCAGGCAATCTCTTGCTGTTTTTTTGAAAGCTTAAGACTATTAATAAACAAAATAGCCTCTTGCACTGTCATAGCGGTAAAAGCTACTATATTAATACCCAAATCTTTTTTACCGTCACCACCAAGATAAATCCGCAAAGCTTCTGGCCTAAGCCTGGCTCCCATGCAAACATTACACTCGTCACTTTGGAAAATACCTATGACTCCTAGTCCATTACATTCGGGACAAGCACCATAAGGAGAGTTGAAGGAAAAAAGTCTTGGTTCTACTTCTGGAAATGACGATCCATCAATCGGGCAAATAAATTTGGCTGAAAGGATACGCTCAGTTTTATCTGGACTTTCGACTTTCACTAGGCCGTTAGAAAGAACCAGAGCTAATTCGACTGCTTCCGATAGTCGTTCCCGTGAGCCTTTTGGGTCATTCGTGAACTCACTGACGTAAATTTCGTCAATCAGAACGTCGATATCGTGTCGCTTAGTTTTTGTGAGCTCAATTTTTTCTCGTAGCTGCTTAATCTCTCCGTCAATTTTTACGACTTCATAACCCTTGCCCAGCAAGTCGTAGAGGAGTTGATAGTATTCACCTTTTCGACCAACCACTACGGGCGAAAAGATGGAAACACGACCTTTACTTACTTCAATGCCCATTACCTGCTCATTTTTCTTAGCCGCTCTTACCTCTTTGTCCTCAATAGATTTTAAAATAATATTTAAAATTTCATCTTGTGATAGTTTCTGAATCGGTACATCAACATCAAGACAATACGGCTGCCCAACTCGCGCGTAAAGAATGCGCAAGTAATCATAAATCTCGGTAATTGTCGCCACTGTTGAGCGTGGATTGCGAGAGGCAGACTTTTGATCTATGGAAATGGCGGGCGAAAGGCCAGAAATTTCATCGACATCTGGCTTTTGTAGTTTATTTAGAAATTGACGAGCGTAAGGTGAAAGTGATTCAACATAACGTCGCTGCCCCTCGGCAAAGATGGTGTCGAAGGCGAGTGAGGATTTACCCGAACCAGATGGACCAGTAATGGCAATAATCTTCCCCCGAGGCATCTCAACATTAATATTCTTTAAGTTGTGCGTCCTGGCACCACGAACAATAATCTTTTGCGCATCGGCACTCCATTCAATTTTGCTATTCTTTTTCGGTTTTTCTTTTGACATACAGTAATTGCCATCACTTGGTAGTGATGGTCAGACCTGGACCATTATACTCACAAACACTAGCATTACAAACTAGCGTCTAAACCCTAAAACGACATGCGTACCAATGTCTTTAATTGACTCAACGGTGATAGTTCCATCAAGAGCAGCCACCAACTGCTTGGTAATCCACATCCCAAGTCCCGTCCCAGTTATGCTCGTCTTTTCTACTCCACCAACCCGAGCAAATGGCGCAAAGAGTTTCTGTTGATCGTCTGCAGTGATACCCATGCCAGTATCCTTAATTCTAATTGAAATGGTTTTAGGAGTGACGTCGAGAGTAACCTCTATCGCACCTTGCTTGGTATATTTTAGTGCGTTTGAAATAAGATTTTGCAAAATTTGGTAAAGCCTTTTTGTATCTGTGTTAATGACAATTGGGACAGCTAGCTTGTGAAAGGAAAGCTCAAGCTTCTTTTCCCTTGCAATTGGTTGTAATGCTTCGCAAACTGCCATGATAATTGGCTGTACATCAACGGTACTCTTGATTAAATCCATCTTTCCAGATTGAATCTTAGCAACTTCAAGAAAATCATTTACTAATGCCAAAAGTCTATCAGTAGATTGTGAAATAGCAGTGACGAAAGTTTTTTCCTGTTCACTGATAGAGATGGACTCTGCCAAAAAGCTATTGTAGCCACGAATGGCTGTCAGAGGTGTTCGAAATTCATGGGCAATCATGGTCGTAAAAAGATCTCGCTCTTTCATTTTGGCAGCCAAAATATCGTAGCGTTTATGCCAATCGATTTGTCTACCAAACCAGTAAGCCAAGGCAATAAGAAAAGCGAAAATAGCCGTCAATCCTAGGTAAGATTGCTGCTTACGAGCCTGCATCAAACTGTCAATGTCTTTAAAGGTGTGTTCACTTAAAACATAATAGCTTTCTGCACCGACAGTGATTGCTCTAACTACCTGCCAAGTTCGCTCGTCATGATTGGTAAATTCAAAAATGAGCGAGCTATTTATCCCGGGCTGTGCGGTTGAGTACATGTCAGTAACAGATTCATACGAACCCTCCTTTTGGTCGTCATACGACTCAACAATCAGGTAACCTTCGGCTGTCTTTTTAGTAATGCGAATTTCTGTTACGTCGGGTGTTTCGCGCTGTTGTAGAGTTAGAAATTCACGCAACAAGGCCTGATTTTCGTTATACGAGCCGACCAGAACCTGAAGTGAATCATGCAGCACAGCCACTCGCCTTTTTTCTGCTGTCTCAATATTCAGTTTTGCTGTTTCGGCAAAAGTGTTTGTAATATACAAGAATAGTAATGGAAAAATAAACAGCAAAGACACTACAAAAAGTAACCGATTGCTGCTATACAGTACGTGAAGACCAGTTTTAAAGTAATTTCTAAGCATTGATATTATTTTTAGGAGATGTCATCAAAAAACCCTGACGCTCCTTTAGAGTCGCACCGAGCATAAGAAGAATCATTCCAAAAGCCAAAATTCCCAAACCGATTGCAACATTAAACGTACCGAAAATCTGAATTCCGCTAAGAGTATTATCGGGTGGAGTAATCACTGGGCCGGCAACAGGAGAAAACGCTTCGGCTTTCTTGATAAATTTAAATGGATTGCTACGTGCCATAATTGCACCTGTATTGTCGGTTACCGCTACGTATATTTCGTGTTCACCGTCTTCAAGCTCCTTTTCAAACGTATATACAAATGAACCATCTTCGCTTGTTCTCACTGTGACTATGGTCGGAGCACTAAAAACATAAATTGTAACAAAACTATTTGGAAGTCCCTGTCCGCGAATCTCGGCCTGCACCGTTGGAGCCACCGTCGGATCATCGGTCTTAATAACTGGTGAAACACCTTCAATTTTGAGAAGATCGTCTTCGATCAAACCCACTGTGTCTTGCGGCATTTCGTAGGCAACAATCACTTCTGCCTGCGGATCAAGCGGGTCGAATCCTCCCATCACCTCGATACCATCTGTGACTCCGTCGTTGTCAGTGTCAGACTTGTCTGGATCGGACTGATACAAATTGGCCTCATCGAAGTCAGAAATCCCATCGCGATCGCGATCGAAAGCTGAAGCTCGTTCTGTCGCTGTGCGACGAAGTTCCTCAAAAGTATCAATCCGGTTTTTGATATCAACAAAACGTTCTTGCAAAATTGTGTCGACATCGTCACCAAGATCGCTCAAAGTCGAATCAAGTAGGACATCATGCACTATTATGTTTCGCATTTCTTGTAGTTCGCGCTCGGCGAGCTCAAGCATGAGAGGGTTTTCTGATTGTCTGGCAACCGCATAACGTTTCAACGCGTCTTCAATGTCGTTACGATAAGTACCGACTACTGAGTCGATGTCTAACGCGGTTTCAAACTCGGTTGAACTGGCACTCTCCTCAATATTTACACCACTACCGACAGTAGAGAATGCTGCATCAGAAAATGAACGGCTGTTGTCAGCATCCATCTCCACTTCTGGTTCAATTGCAGTCACATCTTCTGGGGTTGGGTTTACAGGCGCTGAGGGAGAAGGCGTAAAGTTTGAAATCAAAATTCGAGCTGTGCTGTCTTCCAGAAACTCATTTCCAACTTTGGTTCTAGCCACTATTTCATACTCACCGTTTGGAACGTCAACAGTATTAAAAAAGTACTGCCACCAGTCGCCGTGCTTCTCTGCCAAACCTATAAACCGCTTCGTCGAAGACTTCAGTGGTCGCACAAAGAGTTCAACTATACGAGCCTCAGTTGGCGCGACGACATGTATTGCAGATCTTCCACTCAAAACGGAACCGGCCGTTGTAACCGTTAGTACTTCCTTGATAGGTACATCATCCAGGGCTTCATCAGAGTTTGCGGTGGTAGTTTCACTTGAATTTAAATCCGTATCTGTAGTTGTGCTGCTAGTAGAGCTACTATTGTTTCCATTACTTTCGGTCGGAGCAGCTGTTACAGGAAGTCTTACTTGAAACTCACCTACTTTAAATATGTACTTACTGTCGTCGTAAATTGAACTCAATCTTACCTTTAGTACGTATCGTGACGGCGCTAAGGCGTTAGGGTCAATTATCAACCTGAAGGTGTTATCGACAATCTCTTCAATTTGAGCATCAAAAGTCTGCCCTGTCTCAATTGAATACAGAGTCGCATCAGTCAGCTCGGCATTAGTGACTTCAATTGTGTGTTTAGAAATTGTTTCAATTACTGGCGGTAACGGGTCGTGTAAAGAAAAGGTTGGTTTTGGGTAATTAGTTATCCACGTGGTAGGAGCAATGATTGTATTGTTGGTACTGTTTGTTCCAGAAATCAGTTGTGCCACTTGGGGTGTAAGAATGTCAGGTAAAGCGCCAGAAAATGATAAAGATAAATAAGAGCCAAATACTACAAAACAGAAGCCAGCAACGTACGAAACCCTTTCGGCTGAGTGTTTAAAATCCTTTGTGATCGTGCTCAAAATTGCCAGAGTTTTTTCTTGAGCCCTGACACTGATCCGTTCAGGCAGTGTAATTGCAGACTCCGAGCTTATTACTTTTGACTCAATTTTGATCTCAGATTTCGTCCTTGTTCTGATTCGAGTAGGAGTGGATTTTTTAACAGCTTTGGCAACTGAAGTCTTAGAAATTGTCCTAGTGTTTGAAATTTTAACTACTGGTTTGCTTTTGGCTCCCCGTTTAGGACTTGCAGTAAACATCCGTTTAACTGCAAGATTGCGGGCCGCGACAGCTTTTGGAGTTTTGTCGGGCATGAGCATAGAGAGAGCAGGTTTTTTGACCGGTTCCTTTTTACTATCCAAAGAGACCCTCCTGACAGGCATAAATTGATTATAGCCCAATTACAGTGCGAAATAGGACTTTGACTGTCGATAAACTATTTTTTTGATACCGTTGCAAGTATTTTTACCAAATCAGACAAGTCAGTGGTAGCTTTGACTAGGTAATTACTTGCACCAAGCGACGCGGCCCGTCTACGTTCGTCATCAGAGTCTTGATTGGAAAACACCACGACTGGTATTTTACTTAGGTCAGGAGTTTGCTTAATGACTTCCAATATGTCGAGACCATTAACCGCACTAATCATAATGTCCAAGAGAATAGCCGAGGGACAAAAGTTACGAATCTTTTCAGCCACATTTATACCATCGTGAGAAAAGTCGTAGACAACACTACTCATATCAAATTTTGCCGCCAGTAGGGCCCTTAAAAGTGGATCATCTTCTATCACGTACACTTTAACGCCATCAGTAACTGGAGACAGATTTGTTTCTGTCAGATCAACTTTGGAAACGCCTTCATAAGTATTTGGAAAACCAAAACTGCCTTTTATTTTTTGCAGCATTGAATCAATATTTTCTGTTGGAACTAAATAGTCTGCTGCTCCCAGCATTAGGACCTGATTGATTTTGGCTTCAATATTACTAACAAAAGTTATAACGGGAATGTGATTTGTCTGTCTTGAGCTCTGTAATTGTGCGAGAAGATTAAAACAGATTTGGTTCTCTGTTTGCTCATTAAGAATAATTAAATCGGAGTCTTTTAAAAGACTTAAATTGTCTGGTGTTATAGCGCATGAAACATTTGAAATTTGTGCTCTCTCGGTTTTAAGCGCCTTTAGTAAGCGTTCGGTTGCTGGTATCTGACTACCGACAAACGTTACGCGTTTCCCTTCAATCACTGACATACTTTAAGTATAGCAAGGCATAGCTGTCTCAAGGCCAACTATGCACGGTGCTTTTCCAAATAGGCAATCTCATCTCGTATAATGGCGGCAGTTTCAAAGTCCAACCCGGCCACAGCCTCTTCCATTTGTCGCCTCTTTTCCTTTAGCACTTTTACTGGGTTTTTCCTAAAGAGTTCCATGTCTATTTTTAAAAGAGTATCAACCGTTTCATCATGTTCCGAGCGCATTTGGTCAGTAATAGACTTAATTTCTTTAGCAATAGTAGTCGGTGTAATCCCGTGAGCGGTATTGTAAGCAATCTGTCTATCGCGGCGGCGATCGGTTTCCCCTATCGCATACTCTAGGGCGCCCGTCATTTCGTCAGCGTAGAGAACCACGCGGCCGTTAACATTTCGAGCCGCCCGACCGATGGTCTGAATGAGGGCAGTTTCGCTACGTAAAAAACCGGCCTTGTCTGCATCAAGAATCGCCACCAGCTCTACCTCGGGCAAATCTAACCCTTCTCGAAGAAGATTTACCCCAACTAAGCAATCAAACTTTCCGCGACGAAAGTCGGTCAAGATTTCAATTCGCTCGATAGTATCAACATCACTGTGAATGTACTTAGTATTAATTCCCTTTTCAGTCAGAAAATCAGTCAAATCCTCGGCCATGCGCTTGGTGAGCGTAGTTACCAGTACACGAGCTCCTCCTTTAATCACTTTAACTGATTCGTCAATAAAGTCCTTCACTTGCCCAGGGTAGGCGTCTTTCTCGACAATCGGTCGCACATCAATAATTGGATCGACCAGACCAGTCGGGCGAATAATTTGTTCCACTGGTTTAAGACCCGCTTCTTCGAGTTTTGCCATTTCGAACCTTCCCGGTGTAGCTGTAGTGTAAATTTGTTGCCCGACTCTTTCTTCAAATTCAGCAAATTTGAGCGGACGGTTATCGACTGCGCTCGGCAAACGAAAACCGAATTCGACAAGCGTATCCTTACGTGAGCGGTCGCCCGCAAACATCCCGTTGAGTTGCGGGATAGTAACGTGTGATTCATCGATAATGGTCAAGAAGTCTGGTGTGCCATCCTCATTGTGGGGGAAGTACGATAGCAGCGTGTACGGCGCTTCACCCGACTTACGGCGATCAAAGTGCCTCGAGTAGTTTTCAATGCCATTGCAATAACCGACCTCTCGCATCATGGCGATGTCGTACTCAGTACGACGGCGCAAGCGCTCCGCTTCAAGCAGTTTACCTTCTTTTTTAAACTTTTTTAGCTGCTCATCAAGCTCAATTTTGATATCGGAAATAGCCACTTTTCGCTCATTCTCAGGCGTCACAAAGTGCTTAGCTGGAAAAAGAAAAAAGGCTTCTGGTTCGGAAATAATGGCACGGGTGACCGGGTCAATTTTTGTAATTTCAGTAATCTTGTTACCAGTGAAACCAAGTCGAAAAATGACTCGCTCGTTGGTCGGCATAATCTCAATTGTGTTTCCAACGGCTCGAAAATGTGCCGGTGTTAAATCGGCGTTAGTTCGTTCAAAATACAAATCAACCAACGTGCGTATCATGTCGGCTCGGGTAGTCTCATAACCCTTTTCAATCTTAAGGTGCTTTTTTAAGTACTCAGCTGGTGCTCCTAAACCATAGATGCATGAAACCGAAGCGACGATAATTACGTCTCGTCTCGTGAGCAAGGCTTGGGTAGAGGCATGACGGAGTCGATCTATTTCTTCGTTGATTTGTGATTCCTTTTCAATATAGGTATCACTGGTCGGCATGTAGGCCTCTGGCTGGTAGTAGTCGTAGTATGAAACAAAGTAATGCACAGCGTTGTTAGGGAAAAAGTCGCGATACTCTTGTGCTAGTTGAGCAGCAAGAGTTTTGTTGTGTGCAATGACAAGCGTCGGTTTTTGAACTTGCTGTATAACATTAGCCGCCGTAAAGGTCTTGCCCGATCCCGTCACACCTAAAAGGGTCTGGCGCTTATGTCCAGCTTTTATACCTGTCACCAGCTTTTCAATCGCTTGCGGTTGATCCCCCGCCGGTGTTTTGTCTGTTGAAATTTCAAATTTCACAAAAGTGAGTATACTTCGATTTGTTAAATATAAAAAGCGAGGCCGGTTGTTAGTCCGGCCTCCTTAAAAATCTTTATTCAGTCAACTTTACCCAGGACGCCTCGAGTTCGTTGATGGCGGCTTCGAGTTCGTGGATCAAGACAAACTCATCTTCCGCAATCGGAACGTAAAAGTGCTGAGTCTCGTCAACCTTACGACGCTGTTTTTCTTCCTCACAATTCCACAGCGTCAGCAGATTGTGTAGCCGGTCAGCCAGTTTGATGAGGATGGCTCGCCGTGGGGCCCGCCTCAGATTCTTGTGGTAGGCGCGATTGCGGGCTGCCTTATTTCCGAGAAATTTGTCGAGCGATGGTTTTGAAACCCACCATACCAACTCCCCGATATCATGATTGAATTCGGTGGCCAAGCGTTCTTGGCTCCAATGTTCAATGTCTTCCACAATATCGTGAAGTAAGCCCGCTGCAATGACGTTAGCATCCATAACTCTCATATAGACCATAAGGATGAGTGCTACTGCTCGTAGATGCTCGAAATAACGCTCACCGTCATCACGTGACTCCTGGCGGAAGGCATCCTTGGCCGTGCTGTAAGCACGTTCAATTAAAATGTAGTCGGCACTTCCTTTCGCAAAGTAGCGCGACACGATGTTGAAGAACGAGGCACGATTCTCTCGCCCACCGTAGATCTTCCTAATTCTATCCAGCATTTCATTCTCCTTTTCAGCTGGTTCAGGTTTAACCTAAAATGTCATAATCTTACCGACTTGTCAAGATTTCTTCACGCAAACGTTTAGTGAAATTAACGATGTAGTAGAGGTTGTGCAGGGACGCTAGGTGAGCGCCGAGCATTTCTTTGGAGCGGAAAAGATGAGCTAAATAGGCTTTGGTGTAGTTAGTACAGACGTAACAATCGCAAGATCCGTCTGGTTTACTAAAATCACGCTGGTACTTTGCGTTTAAAAGATTGGTGCGGCGATGACCTTCCTTTGTCATTTCATAAATGGTACCGGTGCGAGCGATACGAGTCGGGGCGACGCAGTCAAAAGTATCACAACCGAGTCGCACACCTTCTAAAATATCCTCTGGCTCACCAATACCAAGCAGATGGCGCGGTTTGTTTTCAGGAAGAATCTCGTTTACTACTTTTATGGCTTCACCCAAATCGGCCTTACTAAAACTACCGCCAATTCCAAAACCGTCAAAGTCCATCGCGGCCAGGATGGTGGCACTGGCTTTACGCAAGTCAAGATGACGCCCACCTTGCACTACCCCGTATAACCCCTGCCTCTTAATAGCATCGTAGTTTTGCTTATGCGCCATGATACTGCGCTTGGCCCAGCGGTGTGTGCGTTCCATCGCTTCTTTTTGGTACTCATAGTCGGCCGTTGGGCTGGTGCATTCATCAAATGCGATAATGATGTCCGCCCCTATGTTGTGTTGAATATCAATCGAACGTTCGGCAGTAAAGCGGTGTAGTGAGCCATCGATGTGAGAAGTGAAAGTAACACCTTCTTCGTCAATAATACAAAGCTTGCCGTGTTCGCTGGCCGCTTCTTTAGAGTAAACATTGAGACCATGGTATTGCTGTTTGGTTTCTTCTGTCACGGCGCCAGCCGCAAATTTGGTCACCCCCTTCCCAAAGGCGGCGCCGAGAGAAAACACTTGGAAGCCACCGCTGTCCGTAATGGTCGGTATATCCCAATTAGCAAACTTATGCAAACCACCGGCATCCTTTACCACATCATCACCTGGTTGTAAGAAGAGGTGATAAGTATTGGCTAAAGCTACTTGATTACCAACGTACTCGCGCATATCTTCGGGTTTGATGCTTTTGACAGTACCTTTAGTACCAACCACTACAAAGGCCGGGGTTTCTATGTCGCCATGTGGGGTATGGATAATCCCGGCCCGAGCCATCGATTTCGTATCCTTTTTAATTATTTCAAATGTTACTGGTTTTTCTGCCATGAATCATGGGGCCTAGTGACGCAAAAAAATAATGCGCCAGGTCTTTGGACGGCGCATTGTTTTTACTTGACTTCTATTAACTCAATTGCAAACACTAGAGTGGCGTTTGCGGGAATCGGACCGACGCCATTTACGCCATAGGCCTTTTCGGGTGGGATCACTAAAATACGCTGTCCGCCTACTTTCATGCCAATCAGTCCTTCTTCCCAGCCTTTAATCACTTGTCCGCCGCCAACAGTGAAAGTGAATGGTTCTCCGCGTTTCCTAGAATTATCAAATTCGGTTCCATTTTGAAGAGTCCCAATGTAGTGCACAGACACATTGTCACCCGCTTTTACTTCAGCCCCTTCTCCTTTTTTAATATCCTCAATAATCATAGATTTAACAACACCATTACTATCAGCTGCTTGCGTAATTGCTTCGGTTCGTTTCGCGGTCTCTTCACCTGCCGCCACGACCACCACTTCACTATCAGCGACGGCTGCATTTTGTCTGGCAGCTCCAAACAATGCTTGGTGGGTTTCCAGTTGAATAAGGTAGAGCGCGGCCGCCATGGCTGCGATACAGATACCAGCACCGATAAGTTCGTATTTTCTGAACATAATTAAGAATTATTGCCACATAATAGCCATTTTTGTAGAAGTTGCAACTGGTTCAAAAAGATTGATTCGGCCCGCTTCAATTGATTCCTTTAGTGACGGATGACTACGAGATGCTAGTTCATTCAGAAATGTCTGACGGCTAAGATCATCGTTTTGCGTCGGTCTGGATTTTTTTTCTTTACTGGAGACCGGTATAAGTTCTAGAGCTGGTGTTTCTTCCAAGCGGAGCGCTACCACCAAACCTTGTTTTACTTCTGAACTAAAATATTGATCGAATATGTAATTTCCCAGTGAATAGAAGACGGGAACACCGTTAATAAGATCTATATCTTGAACAACGTGTGGGTGGTGTCCAATAATCAAATCGACACCCGCCGTCACCAGAACTCCAGCCAAGACTTCCTGGGTGTCACTGTGCTTTGGTTCGTATTCATCGCCCCAATGGATATAGGCTACTTGAAAGTCACTTCGTCTTTTTGCCTTTTGAGTGAGTGTTACCAATTCAGACTCTTCGGGAATATGTTGTGAAGCGTTGATACCCAAAAGAGCAATCACTCCACGTTTTGTTTCCAGATACGAAAGTGACGACTTATCGATTCGAGAATTGTGACCAAAAACGTCAACCGATTGCTTTTCTAAAAGATGCACAGTATTTAAATAAGCTTCTTCATTGAAGTCTAGTGAATGGTTATTAGCCAGTGAAGCATGGGTAAATTGCTCAGAAAAAGCCTCCAGGTAATCATTGGAGACGGAGAAGCGCAAAGTGTTGTGAGGTGTTTGTGTGTGAATTAGGGCCATCGCAGCTTCAAAATTGCCCACCACCGCTGGCTTGGCGGATAGTTTATTAAGAGAAAGAGCTGAGTAGGGGTAAGTTGAACCGTTTTCGATCATTAGTGTCTCGACATACCTCCCTAGCATTACATCGCCAGTAAAGACGACGGTGTCATAAGGTATCGAGTTTACACTACTTAGGGTCGCCTCTGTAAATGTTTTAGCGACATATACCTTTGCCTTTTCTGTCACCTGTGAAAGATTTCCCACTGAGTGTTCTTTCACTAAAAACCAACTCGGTTGCAGCGACAAAACCTGAGCCATTAATATTGGAATTAACAATAAAAAAATGGTCCTGGCTGGCATTAAGTACTTTTAGTTAAACCCATGACTGGTTCGGCACTAGGATGAAACAGGCCTACATTTTCAGAGTACATGTACATCAAAAGACAAACAATCGCTACCAACGATGAGGCCAGGCTTAATAAAATCAGTTCAAAAAATGAAGAGTCTCTACCGCTAGTGCGTTTAGGGTAAGCTCCACTAGTTTGGTAATCAATACCCAACAGTTGCGAAACTTCGGCTGGTTTGAGAGCAGTGTCTGTTCGAAAAACCTTGTGCAGGCCATCAATTGTAACGTCACTGGTTCGAGCATTTTCTCGAAGAATTACCAAAGCAGTATCGGCCTCAGCGTCATTAAACCGAGCACTTAAAAGAATAGTTTTAATTTCTTCATCTGGAGCGGCAGAAGTAATGCCGTTGACTCTTAAAATTGATTCGATGTGTCGTTTTTCGTTCATATCTAAATCATTACACGACTGGTCTATCCTTTACAATGTACTGGTTGTATATCTCAAGTAGAACAAAAAAGAGAGTGGAAATAACTGGTCCAACGACAAAGCCCAGCGGACCAAACAGGGCAATCCCGCCCAGCACGGAGATGAGTACAACAAATGGATGTAAGTTACTACCACGACCGATGAGATAAGGACCAACCAGGTTATCAACTAATCCCACAATAAGAATCGACCACAGCAAAAGTCCGCCGCTCATAAAAGTGCTGCCTGTGGCAAATAAATAAATAATGGCCGGAGCTGTCACAATCGTTGTTCCCACTCCGGGCATGAGGGCTCCTAGTGAAGCAAGCGATCCCCACAAAATTGGTCTGGAAATACCAAACATCCAAAATCCAATAGCGACCAGAGTCCCTTGAATAATTGCTAAAAGCAAAGTACCCGTAGCGACGGCCCTTATCGCTTTGGCTATGCGATCAAAAATGACCTGATCTTCACGATCTGGCAACGGACTAGCTTTAATAAGAACTTGCATTAATTCCTTTCCATCTCTAAAAAAATAAAATGAGCCTAGGATGGAAAGAATAAAAGTAAAAATAGTGGAAATTGTACCAGCAAAAATTGCCCCAAAGTGTGCCGCTAACCATTGTCCAGCTACTGACAACTGATCTGTTAAATTAATTTGGTAGCCTGGAATGAATTGTTGAATCTTCCCCTCAGTAGCACCTAGAAGCTGTGTGAAGGCGATGTCCTGTCCGCTACTAATGTCCGAGTAAAGACCAACGGCCTCCTTTACTAAAAGTGAAGAAAGTAAAATAACAGGTAGAATAATTATTATCAGTACCAAAAGAGTAGTCATCAGGGCTGCCAGAGTCTTATTTTGGTTTGGCATTTTGGTCTTAATGCGCTCATGTAGTGGGCTACAGATAGTTACAATAATAGCCGAGAGAGCCAGAGCACTTAAAAACGGTGACATAATGAGCCACACCATATAACCCGAGAGTGCCAACAGCCCAAAAAAGAATGCGTACTCGACCAGCCGACTTACCTTCTCGCTTTTCATAAGTTTATAATATCACACTAAATATCCAAAAAGGCCAGTAAACTCAGCCTACAAAAGACCTTTTGTTCACACATTTTGGCTTAAAACCACCATTATCTTATAAGATATAGAGTAGGCTACTTGTCTACTTGTAGTTGTAAAGTGGCTCTGAGTTCTTCAAGTTTCAGCTCTCCTCTCTGTTGGAGAACGACTTCTCCTTTCTGGTTGTACACAATGGTTTCTGGCATGGCGTAGCCAGCGCTGTTTTTAAAATAGTAGTCACTTTGATCTAAAATAAATTGCACATGCTCCGGTCTAGTGATGGTCGCCAGATAACGCTCGGCACTATAAGGATCTTCACCGCGATTAACCGCATATACCACCACGTCTTGGTCTTTAAATTCGGCGGCCACTTCACCCAATTTGGGAAAATCGGCAGCACATTGTGGACACCAACTGGCCCAGGATGAGACCACTATAATGGAACCAAAATCTTCTGCGACAGAGATTGGCTCACCGGCTAAATTTTTAAAAGTATCGGCTTCGCCCTCTGGTAGGAGAGCCGTTGCTGCGGGCGTACTGTTATTCTTCTGTACTACACTTTGGTCGCGAAATACAATATAAAGTAGAGCGATAATAACTACCGCCGCCATTAATCCAAGCGTGATTATCCCAGAACGACTCATAGTTATACTGGGATAAATGAAGACAGTATGGCTCCTGCTTGTTCCTTCACTTCTTTGTTCTTTAGCGATGCATAGACAAACATGCCAACTACAATTAGTGCGAATAGAACCGCAGTCAATATGACGGTTTTTTGACTCATACTCTGTCTAATTAGTATACCCTACACCAATTTTCCTGTCGCCACTTTTTTCACTTGTCTTTGTATCATTGACGATACAAAGCAAGACAAATGTGCTAACTTCTGCATTATTCACTGACCACGGCATCCTTTCCAACATAGACAATTATCTTTTCGGTTGATGTCGCAATGGTAGTAAAGGCAGAAAGTAATGCGTTGTTAAGTGTCCGACTTAAAAGTAGGGCCTGTTCACTGACTTCTGGATCGTACACTATGACGGTCTTCTCCTCACCCACCCCGATCTCACTAGTTGTAGTAGCGATGGTGAAACCGACAGACACTGCTTTATCGGCCACTTTGGTGATGACATCAATCTCCTTTGTGCGACCCACTAATTTAATTGGTAAACCAAGAGCATCCTCTAGAACTACTTGATTTGCCTCGGCGCTGCTTGATACCACGGTGCCAGTGCTTGGATCGGTTACTTCATAGTCACGACTTGGACTAAGGGCATCAGTAACAAACCAGACAATGAGCCAGCCTAAAACAAGAATAGCTCCAACGCCAGTAAAAAACTTCCAGTAAGTTTTTAAAAAACCGTAATATATTTGGAGCTTATCTGTCCAAGGACCATGTGTTCTTTTAAGCCTACTGCGCAAATCAAGAATACTTATTCCAATCGGAGCCGCAACGTCTCTGGCTTTAAGCTGTATTTTACCCTTCTTGTCTCTCGGTAAAGTTGCAGTATTTGAAACACTTAGATCAGCTGCTGTGACACCAGCTAGGGCTAACACATGTCTGACATACAGCTTTATCGCCCAGGTGATTATGTAAATTAAACTGCCCAAAACCGCAATCAGCATAAGTATGATTTTCCAGGGAATAATCCAAAAAGCGGTATCGGCACTCATGAATTGTCTTGAGTCAACTCCATAAGCCAAAGTAGCTACGGCGGTATAACGACCGATATCCGATACCGACCATTTACTGGTCCAAGCAAAAGAAAACTTCCTAACGCTATTGGGTAAAACATTTCCCAATAAGGTTCTTTGATTTACAGGTATTATCCCTCTCTCTTGACCCCACATATTGTAAATTTTTATTTCTCCTTGTGGCTGGACGTGAACGTTACCTCTGTTTTCCACCCTTATTTCAAAGGTTGTCTCTGGTTTACTCAAAAAATAATCTGCTGTACGAAAAGAGCGGATGGTGCTTGATTCACTAATGTCACCTGTTACTCGTAGAAAGACTAGAGCCGAAATAATTTGCGATGTCTGCACAATACTAGTTCCAGCGGCTCCGTTTGGCCTGGTACTGATCATCAAAGCCGCATAATGTCCCCCTGGCGCCGTGTCGGCTGGAATGGAAATTTTAATCGGCAATTCAACCATTTGCTCCGCTTCAATAGTCAGCTCGGTTGGCACCTCCATCCAGTCTGCCAGCTTTGGATCGTCATCCTGACTTTGACCAAGAGGAATAAACTGCGGCACTCCATCTTCCTCTTTAGGAATAAAATGGTTGCGTTCAATATAAAGAGTAAGAGGAAACGAATTGGGATTTATAATCCGTAAGGTACTTTGCCAAGTCTGACCAGGATTGGCAGTCATATCAAAAATAGTCGGTGACACACTGAAGGAGACGGAGGATTGCGCCCAGGCAAGACTTGGCCAAACACTCCAAAATACCAGCATGGTTGCTAGTATCAGAGTAAGACTAGTTCTTTGTAAGATGAATGTCATGGTCGTGTGTAATATGCTCCTTGTTAGGACTTACATACAGAGGGACTTCGTTACCGTCTTCGTCATCCTGTAGTTCATCATAAAACATCCGGCGGAGCAAGTAAGTAATCAAAAGTGAGAGCGAAATGACTAAAACTATAACTATTATCAAATAGCGTGGTGGAATAAGATAAAACTGAGTAGTGTCAAAAACGGCCTGCTGATTATCTTTGCCATACCGAACAACTAGATTGGCCTTAAATCGGCCGAGTTTGTGAGAGAAAGGAACTCTTACAGCCATCGTCTCGCTTTGTCCAGGCTCGAGACTCATTCCGCTTGTAGATAGTGATTCTGAAGCAATTTCTTCTCCCTTTGAATTATAAAAAACCACTTCACCAAGCGGAGCGGTCGTTTTGGAGCCTTCATTTTTAATGGTCACTTCCACCTGTTGACTGGCTTCGCGCACCATAAATCTATCAGCCAGAAAAGATGTGATTCTAAGTGAAGCGGCTGCTTTATCCTCCAAGGCAACCTTAAGAATAATTCCATCGGCCGTTCCCGCCATCACCTTAGCCTCCGCCAAGGGACGATTCGCCTCTTTAACTAACCCGATAAAGGCGTGGTACTCACCCGTTACTGCATTTTGATTGACATGAACAATTAACGGGACAGTTTTAGTTTCATTAGCTTCCAGTTCAATGCGGCCGCGAGTAATTTCAATCCAGCTAGTGATGGCAGTCGTGCGATCATCCATCACTGGTGCGACAAATTCTTTAATAGCACCAGCGTTGTCAATGTCGATTTCATTAACTGTGGCATACAGATGAATTTTACTGGCTGTTTCGTTGGTGATAGTGATGTCTCTAGTAACTACTTCTCGCGCCTCTAATTCAAGATCAATCAAGGTCGGTGAAAAGGAAACCTCAGCGGCTTGAGTAAGTCCTGGGAAGACCAAAAGTGCCGTGAGTGAAAGGAGTTTGAGCGTTTTTTTCATAGTTATCATCATAGCATTTAATGAACTGGTACTGCGATGTAGGTCAGACTGGTGGTGTAATTTCCCGCTGCTTGGAGTTCCCTGACGTAGGCTTTAAATACAACATCTTGAACATCACTGATCGGTACCGAGCTATACATAATTTCCCGCGGCACGGTATCAAGCGCCGCATAGGAATCAGTCGGAGCAAAGCGAGCTGAACCACCTGCTAAAGTGGCGTCGGTAGTATGGTAACCAAAACAGCCCGTACCTAGAAGTGAGCAACTACCCGCCCACCCAGCTGGTATCGCGTTAGTCCCAGTGATAGCAGGAATAATATCGCCGTAACTATTTGTTAACTGACTGTCGGCTAGTTTTAATATTTGATAACCTTCAGTGGCGTTGGTATTGATACTAATTCTTTGCGCTCCTTCAATCTCAGTATTAAAAGGCAGCGGGTCAAAATTAATCGAGGTGGCAGTTGAACTAGCGTCGGTAGTAATGCCAGCGGTCAGGGTGCCGATCGCTAGGCCGGCCACCGAGAAGGCCAGTAAGGCACCTTCAGTCACGAGTGAAGGATAACTATAGGTAGCTGCTACTCCAACCGCTTCGTCGTTGGTCAGGTCGTACAGTCTAAAGTAGTACACTCGATTCACTCTAGCGCCCGCGTGTTTAAGAGTGAATTCGAATTCGGTACTGGTGAGAGCCAATTGATCAAAGGTGCTACCTAAAGTGGCACTTTCGTTATGAGTACCACAACCATCCCCCACTCCCGCGACACAACTGTCGGCATCGGAAATAACCGTGCTTGGTAGCACACCATTATCCACTCCACCACCATCATAGAAGCACCAATAGGAATTTTCCACACAGGTGGTCGTGCTAGTGAGAGTGTGTACGCCTTGAGAAAAATCAGCATATTCAGAGTACTGGAGAGCAAATTTAACATTCACACCATCGGCTCCAGAGCTCTCACGTAAGACCAAACGCAGCTTGAGTGCATTTTGATTTTCGACACTGCTCGGTGAAATATTTTCTCCAGCGCGTGGCGTAACTGGTGTCACACTACCTTCATCCTCATACCAACGCCAGTTGGTAACAAGTGGTTCGTAGCCAACAGTCCGGATTGTCGGAAAATAAGTGTAAGTTTGAAAAGCTGTTCCGTCTGATTCAACCATGCGAAAGCAGTAAGAAGTTTTGTCATTAGCTCCGTTGTGCTCGACAACCCAGTCGTACTCTATTTGATCATTTGGAAAGGCTAGGTACGGCGTCGTAGCAGTATTGTTGGCTTCCTCATAGGTACCAGCGACAGTTGAAAATGAGAGTAGCAAATCACCTCCCGTCGGTGGATCAGTCGAAAGCACCGTGCCGTCAGCTGGAGTATTGTTAACCCCTCGCCAGTGCGCCGTGGTGCTTGAAGCATCGCCGATCTCAGACCAACTTGTGATAGCCGTACAAGTAGTCACACGTGGTGCAAATTGTAGTTTAAAGGCTTCGGTCGAAGGGGGCAGCGACGCTCCTGTGATCTTTAAAGCCATTCTGATTCTCACTTGATCACCTAAAGCCAAGGCACCGTCGTTAGCTGTCATCTCCGTGCTTTCACCCAAGTCGCTTGCACCAGCTGGCCACGGATCGGTTGGCAAGACGGCGTTGTTGTCGACGTAAAGCCAGTAGTATCTTTGCTCAATTTTTCGTTCAGCGGTAGGCCACTCTACTACTTCGGTGCGGTAGTTTATATTGGCACCGAGGTCACTCCGCCATAGTTCGTACTGAGTGGTCGAAATCAGCCGCACACCCAAGATCGGTTCAGGCCAAGTATTGAGCGCCGTATCAC
>JBBTYP010000003.1:0-78791 GCA_038061715.1 Patescibacteria group bacterium | reverse complement strand
TTACCAACTTGGCTTTCCCTGGCTGCCGCTCTTAAGAATTAAGTTGAGGGACGTGGGTAAAGTAGGGAAAGGCTAAGGCTTAAACTGCTATACTTTATATGTATGCGTGGTATGAACCAAAGAATCCTGGGGGCATTTGTCATAGGCTTTAGCCTAGTGGCTGGTGCCTACACTTGGGTGAATTTTGGTGAACCACGAAGTAGCTACTCCCTAAGCAGCCAGGAAGCGGCTCCGATTCGCACCGCCATCGCTGTCACCGACAACGATAACAACGGTATTGAGGATTGGCGGGATGTTTTTACCACTACCGAACCGGTGATTATCGGTGGACCGGCCGCTTCCTATACTCCTCCGACCACTGTCACTGGTCGCCTGGGTATTGGTTTGTTCGAAGATTTTGTCCGCGCCAAAAACTACGGTCCGTTTGGGAGAAGTCAGGAACAGGTTGTTACCGACACTGTAAATGAATTGGCTCGAGAAACCGAACAAGTGTTATATGGACTGAGTGACGTAAGTATTTTAGATAATGCCAACGACACCGACATCAAAAACTACGCCAATATCATGGGTGGCTCTATTATTCAAAATAGCCAAACGGGACTGGCTAGTGAACTAGAAATTTTAAGTGACATCATTGCCAACCAGAAAACCGAACGGCTGCCAGAACTAGCTCTTATCGCTGGATTTTATAAAAGTATGCGTGATGAGGCTTTGGCTGCTCCCGTTCCATCACAATTTACCAAGGAACATTTGGATCTTATTAATGTATACGAAGCCTTGTACCAAGACGTCACCGCGATGGGATATAGTCTGGAGGACCCAGCGGTAACCTTACTGCGAATACGTCGCTATCAAGATGATGTGCTTGGTCTGCAGCTGGCCTTGGGAAATATGTACAGCACCCTCGAACCACACTCAGCGCTTTTTACCGCCAACGACCCCGCTACAATTTTTAGTACCTTTAACCCTAATAATCTAACCCAATAATATGGATCGGTTTTTTAACGTTTTGCGAAAGACTCTAGTTGGAACGATTGCTTTGGTGTTTGCCTTTGCGGTGACGTACACTCCACAGCAGTACAACCAGATTCCAAAAGTTGAGGCCTTTCCAGTAGTTGAAGTGGGTCCTAGCGGCGCTGCTAACATAAGCACAGCGATTCAGACAACAATTACCGCAGTTAAGGAAATTGCCCTAGATAAAATTGCGGTCATGATTGCCAAAACGATGATTTCAAGTATCCTCCGTAGTATGGTGACGTGGATTAATTCAGGCTTTAAGGGTAGTCCGGCTTTTATACAAGATCTCGATCGCTTCTTGCTTGACGTGGCCGACGAGGCGGCGGGGGAATATATTAAGACACTCGGCGACATTGGTTCTTTTATTTGTGAACCTTTTCGACTAGATATTCAACTTGCTCTAGCAGTCAAGTATCAAAAAGCCCGCGAACGTAGGCAAGATAGTTGTACCCTCTCGGGTATCGTCGACAATGTCGAGGATTTCTTTAATAGCCAAGTTGACCGTAAGAATTTCTGGGAGCAGTGGGTTGAGGTTACTTCCAAACCAGAGCGGTACACGCCGTACGGGCAGTTCATGGCAGCCGAAGCAGAACTAAACGCAAGGATTGTAAATGCTAAAGGCCAACAAATTCAAATCTCAAACTGGGGTGACGGTTTTCTCTCCAGTAAAGTCTGTGAATTAGTTGAAGGTCCTTCAGGTTCTTCTCCAGCGTTTCTAGAAAACGGCAGTAATGAGTTGCAATCGACTCAACCGATAAATAACCTCAATCTAACTACCCCGCCCTTGCCGCCGGATCCTGTCACCGGAGCTATGCTTATTCCTTCTGACTCGGGCTTGGCCAAGACTGATGTTTACGGAAGTTTAGCCTCCTTACCACCAGCCCCAACCGGACTTTTGGCCCAAGCGCAGACCAGCGCACCAGCAGGCTCAGCAGCGCTGAAAGGTAAGCAACGTTGTGTTATTTCGACTCCTGGTAAGGTTATTTCCGAACAGCTTAATAAGGCGCTTGGTGCTGGCCAGGATAGTCTGGTTGCAGCCGACGAAATCAATGAGGTTATTTCAGCTCTCCTGGGACAAATTGCCAACCAAGCTCTAACTGGCGCGGCTGGCTTGCTTGGGTTAAGTGTCCGTCAAGGTGGTTCGAGTGGTGGCTATGGTTCATATGTTGACGAACTAGTTAGGGAGGCCAACAATCAGTCCGGTTCATTTATAAATCAGAACTCTCGAGAAATTTCAGATAAACTACTAGCCCAAGAAGACTACTATGATATGGCGGTGATTTATATTCCAAAACTCAAGGCGGTAATGGATGCTCCTGTAACAGACTCTCGCTTTAGAGGACTTTCAACTGAAGAAATTACCGATCTAAAGAGTCGAGCTCAGCTTTCTTACGATGATGCGCTTGATGTTAGAGATACTACGATAGTTCACATTGCCAAACTAAAACCGATCGTTACAGAACTGGATAAGCTTGAAAGCGAGTATGCACTAACTACCACTACCGATGTCAGAAAGCGAGAAATTGTTTCCCTCCAGACTACGTTAGTGAATGAAGGTGCCCAATACCCAGCTTATACCGTATACCGTATACGCGCCTCCGCTAAAGAGTGGGGAACTATCACTGGCTCATAATCTATGAAACTGCTTCGTTCACATTATTTTCTAACGTTTCTCTTCGGAGCAGTTTTGTTGGTGCTACCTAACCTAGCTCTAGCAGCAGCTTGTGACGGGGTGGGCGGGACGATAAATTGCGCCGCTCAAGAAGTTGTCTACTCTATTGTGATGGGAATACTTGGATTGTTTGTGGCCTTGGCTGCTTCGCTCCTTAGCTTTGCTGTGAACAGCTTTGTACTTGGTTTTGGCGATGCTTTTGTTAACACTGGTATTGGAGTGGCAGTTGATAACACTTGGATTATTGTCCGTGATTTTGTAAACCTTGGCTTTATCTTCGGTTTCGTCTATATCGGTTTCAAGATGATATTAAATTCCTCCGATTCTAATACTCGTCGTTGGCTTGTTAATATAATTTTAGCTGCCTTATTGGTCAATTTCAGTCTTTTTGTTGTAAAGTTTGCTATCGACATGAGTAACCAGCTTGCCGCCCAAATCGCTATTAATGGCTTAGGATCAACTTGTGAGGGCTGTACTACCAAAGACGGTCTGCAGCAAATTGATCTGGCCACAGAGTTCATGGCTCGCTTGGGAATAAACAATTCTTTTGGACTGACTGTCGGACAGGTTGACGGCAAAGGTTGGGGTTATATCTTTGGCACCGCTATGCTTATGCTTACTGCCATGTTTGTGTTCGCAGCTGGCGGAATCATGTTGATAATGCGCTTTGCTGTCCTAAACCTCTTTATGGTGCTATCACCAATTATGTTTCTGAGTTGGATTATTCCTGCAATCAAAGACACTTTCGAAAGATTTTGGTCAATGTTTATAGGTCGAGCCTTAGTGGCGCCAATTTATTTACTCTTTATTTATTTCTCACTTCAAATTATTTCTGGACTACAAGTAAGTGTGGGAGAAAAGGGTAATGGTTTTGCCAACCCTGACTGGGCAGGAACTTTCCAGGGAGCTCAGACAGTAGTAGGCGGCAAAGCCGCCGGACAACTAGGAACATTTCCTTTCTTTATCTTAGTCTGTATTTTCCTTGGCCTCTCTGTCTGGGCCGCTGACAAACTCGGTGCTGACGGCGGCAAAAAAGCGATGAGTCTGGGTAAGTCGTTTGAAAGAAAAGTCCGCGGTGCAGTAGGTGGTGGAACTCTAGGAGTCGGAGCGAGAATTGGAAGGAACACAGCCGGAGCACTAGCGAATCGTTACACTGAGTCCGAATTTGGAAAGACTAGGGCAGTAAATAGCCGATTCGGTAAACTTGCGTACAAAGCCGCAGGAAAAGCGGCCGACTCGACCTGGGATGTCCGAAACGTGGGAGGAGTGGGCAAAGGACTTGGTCTTGGCGAAAGTAGCAAGGGGGGGTTTGTAACTAGGCAAAAAGCAGCGGTGAAAGACGAGGAGAAGTTCATGGACTCGCTAGGAACAAAGAATGAAGACGAAGCAAAAGCTGAGGTGATGGGAACGAAGGAGTATACAGACCTGAAAGACGCTCAGAATATAGCTGCAACGAATCTCGATGCTCATAACACAAGGTTGAGCACGGCCAGAAGACCTTATCGTGATGAAATTAAGAAACTCAATACTAAACTTGTAGGCGAAACAGATGCCGCTAAGCGACAAATTCTGGCTAAGAAAATTGTAGAGCAACAGCTGGCCATGAAGGCAATTGAAGATTCTCTGAAGGAAGAAACTGACAGACTTGCAGCTGCTCATGCAGCAGCTAAAAAAGAAGCCGAGGATTTGCTAGAGAAAAATGCGACGAAAGCTCAGTACAAACACCAGCTTTCTTACTTGGATCGCAGAGAAAAGGAGACGAAGAATAAATGGTTGAGAGGTTCAGAGGCTGGTGGTGGTGGTGCTTCAACGGGAATTATCGGCACGGCGGCAATCGGCGGAACAACAGGTGCCGTGGGAGGTGTCCTAGTAGCTGGTGCTTTGGGTGGTGAATGGTACAAAGATAAGAATGTAGTAAAAGAGTTACGGAAAAAGTATGGTTTTGATGGCAGTAAAAAGAAAAAATCCAAAAAAGAACAAGACGCCATGAAGGAGCAAGCTGCATTGCTTAAAGAGCTCGATGACAAGAAAGACGACGATAAGAAAAAAGAAGAATAGCTATGCCTGATATAAGCGACACACTAATTAAAGAACGACTACTAACGCTGACACCAGACTACCAGGACTTTGTGTTAGGTGACATGCCATCTACGACAATAGCTATTTATGCTGACTTGTTATTACTTGACGAAGACCAGAAAGGTGTCTTTGCAAACGGATACACAATGTATTTGTTTCTTTTCATAAATGAATTTGAGCTAATGGAGTTTATAGCCACCGAATGCTCCGTGCCTGCCTACGCAGCAGTAACTTGTGTTTTGAGTATACTTGAATCAACCCCTACTGACATAAGGACCTCCATTGGAACAGCCTACAAGGAAATGAGCCATTCAATTGAGGCCATGCAAAGAAACACCGTTTTAGAATCGTTGACCAAAGATGAGCTTATAAATTACATTGAGCTTAAAGTAGGTGCTGTAAGAAAGGCCCGGGGACTGGGACTTGAAGAAATATCTTGTATAACAATTGCTGAGTTCTGCGGTGATATTAATTTAGGTATATACAAACCAACAGATTTTATTCCATTCCTATATCACAACCTAAAAATTTCTGGTCCGTATGAACAAAATGACATAGAAAGTCACTTATATGAATTTATCTACCCTGATAGTCAGGCGGCGGTTCTACCTGCCTTTACTGCTCAAAATATCTTTTCAGAAATTTCAACAGCGGAAAATGAACTGGCTTCGTTGCAAACTGTACGTACCATGTCGCATGATATGGCGGCGATTAAACCTGGGTCGGATGTGGTTTATCAAGCTAGTAGTCAGGCTGACATTTTGCAGAAAGAAGACTTGATAGTACATGCGGAGGCGGTAAGTGCGGCGCCTCCATCTCCGCAATGGGACAGCGAAACAAAATAGTAGGGGATGTGCCGCGAAAGCGGCCATTTTCTTTGTGTATAATGGTAGAGTATGCGGTTTGAGGTGCCTCAATTTATCGAAATCGAAGACAAAATTTTCGGCCCTTTAACCTGGAGACAATTTTTGTACCTCGGTGGTGGTATTGGTATGGCAGTGGTACTTTTCTTGCGCTTACCGTTTCTTTTGTTTGTCGCTTTTGGTATACCGCTAGCAGTATTCGCAGGTGCTTTGGCCTTTTACCCAGTCAACAGCCGGCCTTTCTCATACTTTTTGGAAGCAATTGTTAACTATTTCTCTGGCAAACGTCTCTATTTATGGCGCAAAGAAGAAATGCTTTACAAAATCCCCGAGGATAAACTCAACACTCCTGAATTATTTGAACCACACATTCGCACAAAGAGGAACGGTGACTTATCATCTCTTGCGCGCCGACTAGAGTTACAAGCTATCGAGAAAAAATCATGACACCAAACCACGCCGCCAGTCAAAACTTTGTAGCCGTACGCGACATTAGAGATAATGTGGTGATTCAAAAAAGTGGCCAGATGACAATGGTGGTCTTGGCTTCGTCTATCAACTTCGCACTTAAATCATATGATGAGCAGCGCGCTATTTTGCAGCAATTTCAACAATTCCTTAATACGCTGGATTTTTCGATTCAAATCCAACTACGTTCGCGGCGACTAAATATCGAACCCTACTTAGCTGTGCTTGGCACTCTTGAAGACAAGCAGGATAATGATCTAATGCGAATACAACTTAGGGAATATGTGGAGTTCATTCGTACCTTTACCGCTCAGGTTGATGTTATGAGCAAGAATTTCTTCGTGATTGTGTCGTACAGTCCAACCAAGGTCAATATTACCCGTGGTCTTAGTGGCCTTTTTCGGGCCAAGAGTGGTGCAGCCACTATTAGTGACGGTATCTTTGAAGAAGAGCGGACTCAGCTCGAACAACGGGTCTCCTTAGTGACAGAAGGTCTGGCTCGAATCGGGGTCAAGACGGTCACGCTCGGGAAGGATGAATTGGTCGAACTTTTCTACCATACCTATAATCCAAACGACCCGACTGGCTTTGCTCCCTTAACCGAAGAAACAAATTAATATGGGAATACTAGACGCACTACAGCCAAAAAAACCAACCGGTATTTCCTTCAAGGAACAGTTGATGACCTTGACCGATGTCATCGCTCCTTCGGCGGTGAGTATTTCACCGCGCAGCATTAACATCAGTGGTGTTAATGCGCGCGTATACTACGCTGTTTCTTATCCGCGCTACCTAAATGACGGCTGGCTCGAACCAGTCTTAAACCTGGCTCGCGAAATTGATGTTTCTATCTTTATTCATCCGATTGATACAGCCGATACTCTGAAGAAATTTCAAAAGAAAGTAGCGGAAGTCCAGAGCCAAATTAACATCAAGGAAGAGCGTGGCGAAGTGCGTGATCCACAGCTCGAAGCCGCGTACATGAACCTGGAAGATCTGCGCGACAAGCTGCAACAAGCCGAAGAAAAACTGTTTGATGTCGGGTTCTATCTAGCAATTTACGGCGAAGACGAGGCTCACATCAACAAAGCTGAGAACGATATTAGGGGTATTCTTGACTCCCGAATGATTTCCATGAAGCCGGCGCTCTTTCAACAGGAACAAGGTTTTAAAAGCATGATTCCCCTTGGAAATGATGAGCTTTTGGTACACAGTAAGTTTAATTCTTCACCGCTTTCTAGCTTCTTCCCCTTCACTTCTTTTGATCTCACTTCCGACACTGGGATTCTCTACGGTATCAACCGTCATAACTCCTCCCTCGTCCTTTTCGACCGTTACTCACTTACCAACTACAACTCCGTCACTTTCGCTACCTCGGGGGCTGGAAAATCATATGGCCTTAAACTGGAGATTCTACGCTCACTCATGTTTGGTACTGAGGTGATTGTGATTGACCCAGAGCGTGAATACGAATACTTAGCTGAAGCCACCGGTGGGCGTTTCTTTAATATCTCTCTTTCTTCCAGTCACCACATTAACCCGTTTGATTTGCCTGCGCCACAAAGTGACGAGGACCCTAAAGACGTTCTTAGGACCCACATCATTGAGCTAGTTGGTCTCTTTAGGCTTATGCTTGGTGGCCTAGCACCTGAAGAAGAAACACTCATCGACATTGCCATCCAAGAAACTTACGCCCTAAAAGACATTACTGGCGACACAAACTTTGCTGATCTTGAACCACCACTTTTGTCTGACTTTGAAATGGTGTTAGCGGGAATGGAGGGTAGTCAGTCGCTTATCAATCGTCTCCAGAAGTACACTGGTGGTACTTGGTCGGGTTTTATGAATAAGCCGTCGAATGTCGACATCAATCAGAAGTTTGTGGTGTTCTCGCTACGTGATATGGAAGACGAGCTCAAAACTGTCGCCATGTATATTGTGACCAACTTTATTTGGGGTTCAGTTAGGCGCCGTCTGGCCAAGCGGCTACTCGTTATCGATGAAGCCTGGTGGATGATGAAGAGTGAAGACACCGCCTCTTTCCTTTTTAGTCTAGCCAAGCGAGGACGTAAATACTATTTAGGAATCGCGACCATAACCCAAGATGTGGACGACTTCCTTCGTTCTCCTTACGGAGTTCCAATGATAACCAACTCTTCCATCCAGCTTCTGATGAAGCAGTCGCCAACGGCGATTGATAATATACAACGGACCTTCAATCTAACTGACGAGGAAAAGTTCCTATTGCTTGAATCAAATGTTGGTGAGGGTATATTTTTCGTCGGCCTTAAACATGTTGCGATCAAGGTCATCGCTTCCTACACTGAAGACCAAATTATTACTTCCGACCCGTCCCAACTCCTCCAAATCCGCCAAGCTAGGGCCGAACTTCAAGCCACCCGCGTATAGTATAATCGGGGTACATGGCGTACCCGACCACAGACGAAGAGTTCAATGAACGCGCATATGCAGGCGCTGGCTTACAGCCGTCGACGGGAGAACGCGAGCAAATTCCCCTTGAAGGCGCTCGTCAATTTGGCAGTGCCGCTACTAGAGTGACAAGTATAAGTTTGCGCAAAGGAGGAGGCCTTAAAAGGTCTGGCGGTAAAGTAATGAGAACTGGCGCGGTACTGAGTCGAACTGGTGCTGGAGCAGTAGCGGGTGTTCCAATGATGGCGACTAGCGCGGCGATGCGAAGCGTGGGTGGAGCTGCAACTGAGGGTAAGAAGTTGTTACGTGCTAGTGGCGTTAAAGATCTTAGCAAAAGTATTAAAGGCACCATCTCGGCCACCCGAGTAAATATTACTGTTTTATCTTTCGCTACTCCCATTTGGTTTAGCTTACAATTACCACTAGCACTAATGGCAATTGTGGCACTGGGTCTCGCTGGAGCTGGGGAAGGGGTCGCCGAAACTCTTATGAAAGGTAGGTTCACAGCGATCATCTATGGCATCTATGATGCCGCCACTAACGTTATCGAAGCTGTATCTGGTGTAAATTTAAATGTTATAGAGAGCTGGACTGGTTTTAGTAATGCTCTATTTAGTGGGCTCACTATGCTTGTATTCTTTATTGGTATCTTTACCCTTGGCTTTATGGCAGCTATGTATATCCTCTCTGGAGTGCATTGTTTTATGGGCAAACATGCTGTAATTAAATCAGGAACTTTTATCTTTGCCTTACTTGGTTATTTAATGCCTGTTCTTAACATTCTTCCTTGGTTTATCTTGTGGGGGATTGTGGTCTGGCGCTATCCCAAATAACCGCTGATTCTAGCTCTTTTGGTCTGGTATCATACTAGTATGCGGCTATTTCTTTTTGGCTTACTCCTACTACTAACACCCGGCTTTTCTGGTGCTCAAACGAGCGGTGAAGATTTTTTAAATACCAACCTCTCACTGGAGCTCTCCCCCAGCTACCCCTCACCAAACCAATCGTTCACAATTGACCTCAACGACTACGCCGGAGGGGCCTTTGGTGCCACTATCGATTGGTACTACAACGACACTAAAATGGACTGGGCGTACAACCAGCGTTCTATAACCCTTGTCTCCCCTGACGCTGGTGAGAGTGCGGTGGTAAAAGTCCTGCTCAGCAAGCCAAGCGGCTCAAGCGAAACCGTATCTAGAATCATCACTCCGATTTATCTCGATATTATATTCGAACCCCAAACTCATGTTCCGGCTTTTTATAAGGGTCGCGCGCTGGCGACTCCAGACAGTACCGTCAATGCCACCGCACTTTTAAGTACCGCTGTCATTCTTTCTAATGAATACCTATATACCTGGCGTCTCAATAACACGGTATTACAGGGGGGCCCACTGCGTGGTGGTAATCGTGTTTCCTTCACTATGCCTCAAGATAGTTCTTCGATACTTTCTCTCACTGTCACCAAGCTTGATGGTTCCGTGGTGGCCAAACGTACCCTCGCGCTCCCTGTCGCCGCTCCGAGACTTTTATTTTATGAAGTAAGTACACTCTACGGCGTAGTCCCTCGGGCACTTACGAGTCCTTTTGTTTTTTTGAGTAACAGCACGACTCTGCGGGCTGAGCCTTATTATCTCGACTCTGAAGTATTTAATAGTCCCAGTGTAACAGCTTGGAATATAGCTACCATAAATGCCCCCAGTGGTAACAACCCCTACGATATAACTTTGGAACGGACCGAACAGACCGGACTGGTGGATGTTGTTTTCCGCGTTCAGAGTACCCAGAAATTACTACAAGGCACTAAAGGGGAGCTCACCATTGATGTTATATGAAAAAACCTTGGCTACTAATTCTGGCGGCAATAATATTAATTACTCTAATCGGGTTATGGCTTTATCTATTCTTTGGGGGCGATGAAGCCAAGGAAGACCTTTACAATACGTTTGGTCTAGTCGGCGACGAACTACAGTTTGACTTAGGTGATGTCTTCGACGATCAAGCTACTTCTACCTCACCTTACTTGAGACAATTATCGCTTCGACAGACTATTGGGTACGTGGCGCTTGATGCTAGTAGTAGTACGCCACGCACGGTCCGCTTTGTAGAGGCCGGTACTGGTCACGTCTATAGTGTAAATGTTGAAGACGGTACTGAAGAGCGACTTTCCAATATCACCGTACCCTCAGCCGAAACTGCTGTCCTGTCTAGAGATGGAGCCTACGCTGCAATATCAGTCGGGAGCGAGTTAGTAACTGTAATCACTCTACCAAGTGGTAGTACGACTCTGTCTTCAAGGGTGTTAAATATAAACCCGATTAGTACTTCATTCACTTCTGACGACACCCTTTTGTATGCGGTGAAAGAAGGTCGGTCGGTTCGTGGTTATTCCTACAACCTAAAAACTACTGATACGACTAACATTTTCATTGTGCCCTTTCGTGAAGCGGTAGTTCTCTGGGGAGACACAGTGGCTGGAACCCACTACACCTATCCTAAAACCGCCGCCGACTTAGAAGGCTATCTCTATGAGATAAAATCTGACACGCTGGCTCGGTTACCTGTCTCTGGTTTTGGTCTATCCGCAATCGCTAACGATACATCAATAATTTATTCAATAACCGAAAATGGCGTATACAAGAGTTACACTTACAATAAGGCCTCGAGTGAAACAGCGCCGGTTAATTTTCTATTTATTCCAGAAAAGTGCCTTGTGGTTGACAGTGGTATCAGCTGCGCCACTGATGTAGCTTCGATTTATAGCGGTAGTGTTGAAAGCTGGTACCGCGGTGAAACCATCTTCAGCGACGCACTTTGGTACACTAAACCTGATACAAAATTCACCACTCAAATTGAACCGTTAAGCGAAACCGCTGGCCGAAGTCTTGACGCGACACTGCTTACAACCAAGTCTCAAGTACTATACTTTGTGAACCACAATGATAGCAGTTTGTGGGTGTATGACCGTGACTTTACAGTAGCTCTCCCTGATAATTAGCCTATGAAATTACTCTTACTCCCCCTCATCACTTTTCTGTCACTACCGATATTTGTCTTTGCGCAAGGCAAGGTGTATTCGCCGCTAGTTGACCTCAGTAACGCTGGGGCGGGAAATGACGTTCAAACATTTGAAGGCTACATCAACTTCCTTTACGGTATGTCCATTGCCGTCGCCGCCCTCTTAGCGGTCATCAAAATTATCATCGCTGGAACTAAGTACATGTTGAGCGATATAATCAGCAACAAGAGCGAGGCCATCAAAGACATCCAAGGCGCCGTCCTCGGCCTTCTCCTCATTCTCAGTGCGGTAATAATCCTAGAACTAATTAATCCTGAACTAATTAATAAAGAAATAAAATTTGACGAACTACGGAAACGTCCGGACTTACAGGCACCGATATTGGCTGTGGCTGTCCAAAAAAACATTAACGAGCTTCAGACAGGTTGCGGAAAAAGATCCGAAACAAAAACTGGAGGAGGCTCAACAGTGATTCTCGATGCGACCATATGTGATGACCCGTCTGCTGCGCTGGGTGACTTTGTTAGAAAATGTAATGCCGCCAAAGGATCCATACAGTTTGGTCAAAGAAATAATCTAATTGCTGGTTGTGGCTTTCTTTCAGAAGGAGCCGCTGAGGCCGCCTCACTTGCCAATTCAATAGCAAATAAAAAAATAATTAATACCACCCAACCAGTTGGTGCTCTATATGTGGGGCAATCAGGGGCAACTATTACGACAAATGTAGCAGGCGCGTGTGATAATAATGTTAAAGATTTACCCGCTGAAAGCCAGAAAGGTCAACATAGTATATGTATGACTAATTTACTAGGTAGTATAAAATCTGAGTGCTCATCTAAATACGGTAATTACACTGGATCCAATACCAATGCTGTAACCTGCCAACTACCCGACACAAAGAAACCAGTCTCAGAACTTACGGATGCCTTCGAGGCTTATAAGGCCGCAGACCCTAGTAGAAAATACGACACCTTCAGCAAGCTTGGCCTTTCACAAGAAGAAGAACTGTGTGAAAGGTACGCCGGTGGCACTTTCTATGATGAGAATGGAACGGATAATACTTGTTTATTCTTCAAATAACTAACGATGCTTACGAACGTAAAACTCTTGGGCGACCATGATTAGGTTGCTAACGAAGAAGTAAAGGGCGATAGCGGCGGAGATTGTGTAGGCGATGAAGACAATTAATACCGGCATGACGTACTTCATTTGGATATGCATGTTGCGCGCGAAGTCATCTTTGAAACTTGGTGTCGCTTCTGGGTCACGCGCCGCTAATTTGGGTAAGGTCATATTGGTATAGATGTACTGTGTCACACCGGCTCCCAGCGCCAAGAGAATACTCCGGCCGGTTACATCAACAATACCGAGGAACATGGTAGAAACCTGCACTGGCACAGCCACAAAACTATAAAGCAAAGCCGTGTTGACCTCAGGGAGAGGAATACCGCCGCCTTTATAGACAGCGAAGTAGAGGGCGAAGACGATCGGAATCTGTAAAAAAATAAGGAAAATGCTGGCAAACGGATTGAGTTTGTAATCTTTATAAACTGTCAGCATCGCTTGGGCTTGGGCTTGACGATCGTCTTTATGCTTTTCTTTAATCTCCCGTAACTTCGGCTCAATATCACGCATGATTTTTTGCGTTTTGGCGGCTTTGATAGAAAGTGGTAGTAATAGCAATTTCACCACCACCACCGTCGCAATAATCGCTAATCCCACATCGCCTCCCCTGACGGTGTCGACAAAAAAGATAAGGGCGTTGTAAATTGGATCAAAGAAAATGGTGTGCCAGATGTAAGAAAACATAAATATAAATGATGGGCCTATTCTACGCAGCTTTTAGCGTTCGTTCAATCAGTTCTGCTACTGCAACACGAAGTGCTGCTTTGGAAATAGCCGCCGCTCCCGGTTTTAAGAATATGATAAACACTCCAGTTTCTCCAGTAACCTTTAGGGCATAGAGTTGGGCGTACACCAAGCGGCGCAAAGTGTTGCGAACCACCGCCGACTTGGCTACTTTTTTACTCACTACCACGGAGGCATGAAAGGTGGGGGAATGACTGCGGTTGATTGAGGCATGTTCGCCGTGCAGCTTCTTCCCCGCTTTGCCATAGTACGCAAACTGTTCTCGACTAAGTCTCTCTGCTCGCTTTAACATAGTAGGGTAATAATAACAAAAAAAGCTCTAGCGAGCTTTTTTTACAGTCAGTTGTGCTCGACCTTTGCGGCGGCGGGCTTGGATGATTTTCTTGCCCGAAGTAGTAGCGGTACGAACCAAAAACCCGTGAGTAGTGGCTCGCTTGCGCTTACTTGGTTGGTACGTTCGTTTTGACATAAGTGGCACTACTATACATGAACTCAAAAATATTTCAATAGTGTCTGGCTTAAGGGGCCCGGCTGGGTAGCCCCTCCCACCAAACTCACCCTTGGAGTGGTGCAAAAGTTACGCACTCTTATACACAGCTTGTGCACAGTTGCGTTTTTTGAATCAAAATTTGGTACTGAAAATTCCCCTGATTTTCCGAACTTATTTACACTTTTCCACACCCAGGTATAATGCTTGTTACGTCATGCATTCCGTACATCTTATGAATATCGCTTCACACCAAACTACTCAAAACCGCATCTTACAAACCAAACAAATTGATGTAAAACAGCTCTGGGATGACGCTCTCGTCAAAATTGAATTATCTATAACCGCTGCTAACTTTAAAACTTGGTTTCGCGACACTCATATTGTCTCAATCGAAGACGGAACTTCTACCATTGGAGTCCCCAGTGTATTTGTAAAAGATTGGCTTCAGGATAAATTTCAAACCATGATCTTGAAGACCTTGCGTGACCTCACCCCACACATCCGCAGCATCGAGTATGTTGTAGTGCAACGAAATGAAAAGAAGCAAGAGGCCAACAAAAACCAAACCATCAACGCCGCTCTTCCACTTGAGGATTACTACGTCAACAAAAGCGACAATCTTAACCCTAAATATTCTTTTGAGAACTTTGTGGTTGGTCCTTACAACGCACTGGCACACGCGGCGGCGAGAACGGTTAGTGAAAAGCCCGGCATTACCTACAACCCTCTCTTTATCTATGGAAAAACTGGCCATGGTAAAACCCACCTCATACAGGCGGTAGGCAATCAGATTAAAAAAACTGGTAAAAAAGTTTTTTATGTCACTAGTGAACGTTTTGCTGTAGATTATTTTAACTCACTCCAAAACGGCACTGCTAATAGTTTTAAAGATAAATACCGTCAGTATGACGTTCTTGTGATGGACGACGTTCAATTTTTAGCTTCAAAAGAAAAGACTCAGGAGGAACTATTCCACCTTTTCAATGCCCTCCATGACAACAACAAACAAATTGTCTTCTCAAGCGATATTCATCCCGCCCTTCTCTCTGGTTTAGAGGAACGTTTACAGTCTCGCTTTGGGCAAGGAATGATTGTTGACCTACCCGCGCCAGACCTGGAGTCCCGGGCTGCTATTTTGAGAGCGAAGGCAGCTCAAAATAGTATCGTACTTTACGATGATGTGGTTGATTATCTCGCCCAAAGTATTGAGGGTAATGTGCGTGAATTGGAGGGGGCTCTCAACACCATCATGTGCCAATCACAACTTTTGGGTAAGACCCTTACTGTTGAGGAAGTGCGTTTAATTATCAAAAACAGCTCTAGGCCACGCAAAACATTGGCTATTACTGATGTGGTTGATAAAATTGCTCGTTACTACGATATAGAACCAACTAGTATCTACGAAAAGACACGTCGTAAAGAGGTGGTGAAGCCACGCCAAATAATTATGTATATTTTGCGAGAGGATTTCCAAATTTCTTACCCCGCTATTGGTAAGAAGCTGGGTGGACGAGACCACACCACTGTTATCCACTCTTGTGAGAAAATTAAAGGGGAGATTAAAAGAGGAGGAGAGATTGAAGAAGAGATTACCCAAGTAAGAATGTTGTTGAAATAAAAAATGCCCAGTTGGGCATTTTTTATTTCTTTCAAACCGAGAGGAAAACTTATGTATAGGTTGTGTATCAGGTATAAATAAACCTGTAAATAATTGGTGGTAAGGGCATTAAACTGGGGATTTAAATTCGACTTATACCCACCCAAAATTTCAACTTGTATACTAAACACAACTTATGCCCACAATATAAGTGTGTCGTCCCTATGTTTAAGAATTAATTGTTAATAAAATAGTAGTAAAAATAGAGCATAGAATTGTCTTTTGCACACTTCCACACCCCTAATAATAAAGACTAAAATAGTGTATAAATAAAAAATATGGAAATATTAATTCCACACAACAGCTTACTTCAAACACTAGAACTTGTTAGTAAAACAAGTACAAAAAGCGCCACCTTGCCAGTACTTCAATGCGTTCGTATCGAAGCTAACGATACAGGCATTACCCTACAGGCCACCAACTTGGAGATAAGTGTAATGACACCACTAACAGGTGTAGTGGTTGAACCAGGAGTAGTGGCAGTGCCAGCTCAAACCCTCTTACAAAGCATTCAATTTCTATCACAAAAAGAAATAACTCTTAGAACCGAAGATCAAGTACTTTTAATTGAAACCAGTACATCAAACACTTCTATAAAACTTTTTCCAGTTGATGATTTTCCTACTCTTCATCAAATTCAAGGTGAGGAAATTTCAATCAACCCAGAAACATTCTCCTACGGTATTAAAAGTGTCGCTTTTGCTGCGTCAGTAACTTCAATTAAACCAGAACTAGGGAGTGTTTTTGTACAACAAAAAAAGGAGCACACCATCACCTTTGTCGCTACCGACTCGTTTCGTTTGATGGAAAAAACAGTAGCCCAAAAAAGTTTCACCCTTGATCAGTCTTTTATGATTCCAAGTAAGAATGCTGTTGAGTTGGCGCGCGTAAGTGATGCGGTTGGAGGCAAAGCTAAACTAATTGTGACAGAAAACCACTGTGCTCTTAAATTTGAGAACGGGCTCTATATGTCATCCCGTTTGGTGACAGGAAATTTCCCAGACTACGCGCAGATTATACCTAAAGAATATGTCTCTCATGTGACAGTTCTAAAAGAAGACCTCATTCGCTCGTTTAAGAGGACTAACATATTCTTAAACAAATTCAGACAAGTAACCCTAACAATCACTGATACTAACCTCACAATCGCCTCAAACAACAATGAAATCGGACACACTACCGACACCATCAAGGCTGAAGTTGATGGTGACGAGCTAGCACTTAATTTCAACCAACAATATGTTATGGATCCTCTCCAACACATAGAAGATGATTCGATCTTGCTACATTTTGCTGGGATAGGGAGAGCGTTGGTGCTTGAGGGTTTGTCTGACAAATCACTCCGCTATCTGGTGATGCCGATGAATAAATAGGTATGACGAGACTTGTACAAATGAGTGCAATTCGAGGCGTACAAGCAAAATACGACGAGGTGTACATTGGTACATTGAGGAGTATTTTGCGCCGGACAACGAAGAAGGGTGCCATTTGCACAAGTCTTGTATGAAGAAAAAAGATCCAACACACAACAATCAACAACTAGGCAATCTTCTACTGCGCTATAAGAAACTAATAAAACCACCCCAACAATCTGTAATAAATGAGGTGGTTGAGGTGGTTGGTAAGGTGGTAGGAGTGGGAGTAATTTCTTCGCAGTTCACATATAACGTCTCCTCAAAGACAGTTTATATAAAAACCTCCAGTCTTTTGCGAACTGAAATCATTAAAAATAAAACAATCATCATTGCGGCGCTCAAGGAGCGGTTGGGTGAAAAAAATCACCCGGTGGAATTTATCTAACGGTTAGTTTCTAGTGCGACGATTACGGGGTTTTGGATTTTCGTCGTTCTCATCCTCGTCAGTAGACGAGCTGGTAATAAGGGAACTGGAGGCGTAGATACCAAGGGTACTCTGTTTCCATAATTGAACGCCATATTCCCAGAAACGGTATTGTTCATCAGAACCAGGATTTTCTGGATAGGGCCCACGCGGGTCATTTTTGTTTACATAATGGAGAATACTATGAATTCCGTTATAAGCATTGTTGAATTCAGTGGCGGGATCGCTGGAGGAAGCGAGGGCTAATTCCAAAGTGTAGGCATCGGTGTAGGCTCCAGCCAATACCGGTTTTACGTCGGTTGGAATGTAAGGTTGGGTAAATGACTCCTCGGGAAGCTTAGACAAGGCCAAATCCATAAATTCACGCCACATCGGGGTGGTAATGAGACCAGAGAGCCCTTTCATTGTAGAGTTGTCATTGTTGCCACACCAAGCACCCACAGCGATGTTTGGTGCGTAGCCCATAATCCAAGCATCTCTGAAGTTGTTGGTACTACCAGACTTACCAGCTACATCGCGGTCAGGGAAGTAGAGCTGGTTGTTGGCTCCCCAGAGCGGTGTACGAGCTACGTTGTCGGAAAGAACGTCACTGATCATATTGGCTGTATTCTCGTCAAGAATACGCTCCTCTTTAACTGGGGTTTCTTCGACGACGTTGCCTTGACTGTCTTCAATCCGTAGGATGGCCCTTGGTTCGGCGCGGACACCCTTATTGGCAAATACACCGTAGGCATTAGTCATATCAAGTAGCTTCACTTCACCACCACCAAGCACCAGGGTTAGTCCGTAGCGGTCGGGGTTGCTAAGGGTGGTGAGCCCCATGTCAGCCGCCAATTTTAAGGCGTCACGAATCCCAACTAAGTAAAGTGTTTTTACCGCTGGAATGTTTAGTGATTGGGCTAGAGCATTACGCATACTAACTGGCCCTAGGAATTTGTTGTTGTGGTTGTTGGGGGCGTAGCAGGGTGACTCGTTACTAAAGTCATTCGGCTCACAACTAGTTGAGAATTGAGTTTGTACGTCATAAAGAATAGTCGTGGGGAGGTAACCGTCGCGCCAAGCAGCAGCATAGACAAAAGGTTTGATTGAAGAACCAGGCTGGCGGTTGGCTAAAGCGATATTGAAATTACCCTCAACTTCGGTACTGAAGTAGTCTCGCGAACCAACCATCACCAAAAGATCTCCGGTTTTTGGGTCCGTGGCCACCAAGCCAGCGTTCGAAGCGTTGAATTTTTCTGTGTTAATGGCCACTTTTTCAGACACGATTCTTTCGGCCTCCGCTTGAAGTTCATAGTCTAGGGTAGATATAACTTTAAAACCACGTTCCGCTAACGCTTCCTCACCGTATTTCTCGGCCAACAGTTCACGGACATACATCACAAAGTGAGGGGCTTTGATACCACTAACAATTTGGGGTTCAAACTCCACCACTTCATTTTTGGCTGCTTCGTATTCTTCCACTGTGAGATAGCCGTTGTTGCGCATTTTATCAAGCACAAGTTTTTGGCGTGCATCCAAGTCGGCGCGATTGTTGCCGTACGGTGATAGGTAGGTGGGAGCCTGGGGAATGGCAGCCAGGTAGGCAGCCTCGCCAATAGTTAGGTCTTTCGCTGCGGTACGGAAGAACGCTTGCGAAGCTTCCTCAACTCCGTAGATGGTCCCACCATATGGCGACTCGTTGAGATAGATTTCTAAAATTTCGTCCTTGGTTTTTAGTTGTTCTAGCTTGAGTGCAAGAATGGCCTCTTTGGCTTTTCGTGTAAAGGTTTTTTCACGCTGAAGCACAGAGTTTTTAATTACTTGTTGAGTAATAGTAGAACCACCCTGACCAAGGCCCCCCTCCTGTACATTTGAAATAGCCGCTCTGATGATTGCCTTTACATCAACTCCAAAGTGGTCATAAAACTGCTCGTCTTCGATCGCTACTGTCGCATTTTTCACGTGATGGGAAATTTGATCGAAAGGAACAACAGTTCGGCGGACATCTTGGTGGAGGTCGTAAAGCATTATTTCTCCAGTCTTATCGTAAATTTTGGTCGATTGTTGAACACGCCTTTCTTCAAATGAGGATAGATCTGGTATTTCTAGGGTTGAGAGCCAGGTTAGTACGGCTGCCATGAGCAATATTAAGCCAGCAAATCCAAAAATAAGGACATCAACTAAAATTTCGCGCGGATTTCGCTTCAGTGATAATCGTTTTTTCATACCAGTATATAGCCAATAGTAGCATGGCTTGTCTAGACGATTTAATACGAATATGTGCTAAAGTTATTTCATTATGAAGTTATCAGATGAGCTTAAAAATAGGGGATTTATCCATCAAATTTCTGCTGAAAACCTAGGGGAAATTCTCGATGGGGAGAAAAGGGTAATTTATCATGGCGTTGACCCGAGTGCGGATTCAATTCAGGCGGGCAACTTTGCCGCCTGGATGCTTTTGCGGCATCTTAAGGAGGCAGGGCACACCATCATACTTCTTATTGGCGGCGGTACTGGCATGATTGGTGATCCAAAGCCTGATGTCGAGCGCCCTCTAACACCACCAGAGGAGGTGGCGGCGCGAGTGATTAAGCTCCAAGCTCAAGCCAAACGGTTGCTTGGGGCAGAGGTGACTTTTGTTAATAACCACGACTGGTTGGGTGAACTCAAATTAATTGACTTCTTGCGCGACATTGGTAAGCATTTCACAGTCAATGAACTTATCAAAAAGGAGGCAATCGCAACGCGGCTTTCAAGTGAAAATGGTATTTCTTACACAGAGTTTGCTTATCCGCTTTTACAAGGTTACGACTACCTTGAACTTAACAAAAAATTTGGCTGCGATGTGCAGGTGGGAGGCTCAGACCAATGGGGCAACATTATTGCTGGAGTAGAGTTGATTCGAAAGAAAGAACAAAAGACCGTGCATGCCATCACGATTCCACTAATTGTAGATAAATCGACAGGCAGGAAATTGGGTAAGAGTGAGGGTAATTCAGTCTGGCTCGATGCGCATAAAACATCTCCCTTTGCTTTTTATCAGTTTTGGCTAAATACCAGTGATGAAAATGCGGTTGACTACTTGAAAATTTTCACTCTTTACAGCTTAGAGCAAATTGCTGAGATTGAAACTGCTTTCAAGCAAAGCCCTAACGAGCGTTTAGCTCAGAAGAAACTAGCGGCTGCTGTTACTGAGATTGTTCATGGATCGACGGTGGCTATGGCGGTAAAGACGGCATCAGATGTACTGTTTGGGGAAGGCAAATTAGGAAATCTTGATGAGACAGCACGAGCGCTTGTGCTAAATAACGCGCCCCTTCAAATTGTGAAGGAAGATACCCTCTTGGTTGAAGTCTTGGTTCAAGCTGGCCTAGCTGCTAGTAAGCGAGAGGCTAGAGAGTTCATTGTAAGCGGAGCAGTCAACCTTGATGGGTCTAAAGTAATGGACATAGAAACTGTATTGCAACCGCTGCAATTTGAAAATGGTTTGGCCATTTTAAGGCGCGGCAAGAAACAGTTGTGTATTTTAAAGATGTGATTTAAAAAACTCCTTTAGGGAGTTTTTTAAAAAGTCTTACATTTCGTCAATGTCATCGAAGCTGTCGTAGTCGACATCTTCTGCGTCCTCCTCCAAACTCTCGTCTCCATCTAAATCTTCCTCTTCCTCCACTTCTTCCTTTTCGGCTACCTCTTCTAGGAGACCAAATCCTTCCATATCCGCCGCTAGCTCATCGTCGTCACCATCAACTTCATCTAGGACATCGTCGGCAAGAGAGACGGTATCGTCATCTTCTATTTCCTCTTCCTCTCCTTCAATATCATCGTTGATGTAAGTCATACTATATTAAAATTACATTTATTTTTTAACAAAGAAATGCGATTTATTCAACCCTCTCGCTTCTTTACGTGGGGATTTTACCGAGTTCTGCCATAGGTTGCAAGGCAAGTAACCCCAACAGCAATTGCATCGTACTCGTCGTCAAGAGCTTGGACGGGAGCATTTTTTACGAGACGCATGATCATGTCAATCACTGATTGTTTATCGCTTTTGCCATACCCAGTGACCGCCGACTTAATTTCTTGAGGACCAAACTCATATACAGCGCAGCTCGCTTGCTTCGCCAGGTAAAGCAGGATGCCGCGTGCCTGGGCAACTCCGATTGCAGTTTTGATATTTTTATTAAAAAATAACGTCTCGATACCCATGGCATCGGGTTTGTATTCATCAAGGAGTCGCTCAAATTCAGTGCCGATAGTCAATAATCGGTCAGGCAAGTAGTTGGTACGGCTGGATTCAATACAGCAAGAGTGCAGCAGTACTTCTGCACCGGAAGAGTTTTCCATAATCGCTACCCCCAAACGGTCGTAACCAGGATCTACTGCAATAACTCTCATACTTTATTCTACCTCCTCTTGCGTGTCGGTTGTGGTGAAGATTTCTTGGACGTCATCTTGGTCTTCTAGGGCTTCTATCAAGTTGGCTAGCTTCTCACCGTCAGCATCACTAATTTCTAAAGGGTTCTGTGGTGTATAGCCGTCGACGGTTTTGGTAAAGGCCCACATGGCGGAGCCGGGAGCACCGAGCTGTAGACCAGCTTTATGAAAAATGTGTTTTATTTCGGGCGAGGTGCGATTGTTGTTGTCGGTGACGGCAGTAATAATTATTCCGACTCCACCTGGGCCGAAAGCTTCGAAGATGACTTCTTCAAGAGCTGCCGCTCCAGCGCCTGAACCTTTAGCTACCGCTCGGTCAATATTCTCCTTTGGCATGGAGTCTTTCTTGGCTCGTTCAATCGCTGCCAGCACCCCCGCTGAGGTGGCATCCCCAGCCGCTTTACGGGCCTCCATGGTAATCATCATGGCATGTTTAGAAAATAGCTTACTCTTCTGCGCGTCAGTCGCTGCTTTCTTATGTTTAATTTTTGACCATTTATTATGTCCGGACATAGTAGTGATTACAGATTTTTAATATGCTCATAAGCGTTGTGGCTGACGGTGCGGCCGCGGGGAGTACGTTCGAGGAGGCCGTGGCGAATGAGATAAGGCTCAATTACATCCTCGATAGTCGAGGGTTCTTCGCCAGTGGCGGCCGCAATAGTGTTTAGTCCGACGGGGCCACCGTTGAACTTGTGAATGATGGCTTCGAGCACGGCGCGATCAGGAGCACTTAGGCCTAGGTTATCAATTTCAAGCAGAGCAAAAGTCTTGTCGACAATTTCACTCGTGAGTTCCCCACCCTCAAGTTGGGCTAAGTCGCGGCAACGCTTGAGAAGATAGTTGGCGGTACGAGGAGTGGCGCGACAGCGCTTGGCGATGCGTTCTAGGATTTCGCGGTTAGTGGATACGCCAAGCAGTGAAGCGGAGCGTTCTAGAATAGTCGCGATTTCGTCATCAGCATAAAACTCTAAACGGAAAGTTCCACCCGAAAAGCGTGAGCGTAAAGGGGAAGAGAGTAGAGAAATGCGAGTGGTAGCGGCCACCATTGTAAACGGCGGGAGTTCAAGCTGGACAGTGCGCGCTGACGGACCCTTACCGATGATGATATCAAGCACACCCGACTCCATCGCTGGGTAGAGCACTTCCTCAATACTTTTAGAGAGACGGTGAATCTCATCGATGAAGAGAACATCGCCTGGAGATAGGTTGGTTAGAATCGCGGCGAGATCCCCGACCCGCTCAATCGCTGGACCAGAAGTCACCTTCATGTTGGTGCCAAGAGTCTTGGCGACCAAGTTCGCCAGAGTCGTCTTACCTAGTCCGGGGGGGCCGTAGAGAAGGATGTGTTCGGCTGCATGTCCCCGCTCGCGCGCAGCGGTAAGGAGAATCCGTAAATTCTCCTTGATTTTACGCTGCCCCACATATTCATCCCAAGTCTGAGGCCGTAAAGTCCGGTCCAGCCCATTGGTTGCTTCCTCACGAGTAATCGATGGAGTCTTTGTCATGAGGTAATTATAGCAAAAAAGCCATTAAATAAGGCCTAGAGTGGGGTTGACAAATAGTTTAGATATGCTAGTATGTACCCGTTACGTTCCTCTTGCGCCAACTTGGTTGGTGCCCCACGCTTTTACAATTACTTCAAGAATATAACTCTCTAAGCAACTTGGATGCGTTGCGAGGGATTTTTGGCGCCCATCCTGGAATGGGAGTGCGAAAGGTTACCTTAGCGCGGCATTCACTTTCAATGCGGAAGCCTTGCTTAGAGAGTTATAGTCTGGAAAGTACCGGGAACTTTTTCAAAAATAACACAAATATTTTTTTTGTTATATTGACCCAACAAAAAACGTCACTTGCAGTATTTTGCAAGTGACGTTTTTTAGTTTGCGTGTTCTAGCGATTACACGATATGAGAATTGAAATCATCTTCAGAAAGTTCGGGTTTTTTTGTAGCCACTTTATCCAGTGCGTGTGGTGGCGGTAGCTCCACCACACGCGCAAGCTCAGCTAGGGAAGTGATGCCAAGAATGACTTTTTCGATCCCGTCCTCCAGTATAGAAGGAATCCGCTGGGGTTTGGCGGCCTCTAGAATCACATGTTCACGAGGGTCGCGTAAGACAGCTTCTTCCACCGACTCATCCATAATAATACCTTCGAAGATCCCAGCTCGACCTTTATAGCCTGTGCCACCACATAACACACAGCCAGTAGCTCGGTAAATGGTGGCTCCTTCGGGGACGGCTAATTGATGGGGATGATTAATCAGGGCAGCTTTCATTACTTTAACCTCATCTGCACTTGGAGTATACGCTTCTCTACATTCACTACACAAAATGCGAACCAGGCGTTGTCCCAGCAAAATATTTATCGAAGTGCCAAATGAACGCGGATCAATACCCATGTCCATTAAGCGAGAAAAGCCCGCCGCCGCACTATTAGTGTGAAGGGTAGTAAATACTAAGTGGCCGGTCTGAGCGGCGTGGATAGCAGTTTCGGCTACTTCCAAGTCGCGCATTTCACCAATCATAATTATGTCAGGGTCTTGGCGAAGAACCGCTCTTAGTCCAGTAGCAAAAGTATAATCGCCTTCTACTTGGGTCTGAACGATACCATCGAGTCTATACTCCACTGGGTTTTCTATAGTGATGATTTTTACCCCTTCGTTGTGTGCTTCGCGTAAGAAAGCGTAGAGGGCAGTCGTCTTTCCTGAGCCAGTTGGACCGGTAGTAACAATGAGACCATTTGGTTTTTTTATTTGCTGGCAGATAGCAGCTTTGATGTATTCATTGAGACGAAGGTTTTCCATTGTAAAACTGGCCACACTCGGATCGAGAATTCGCATCACAATTGATTCGCCAACTGCCCCAGGAATAATCGAAGAGCGGATTTCCACTTCTTTCTCACCGGTGTCAAAGGTGAAGCGGCCGTCTTGGGCAATCTTCTTGGCGTTTAGGGTCATACCTGAGAGTAGCTTCAAGCGTGACATCAGGCGTTGATATATATATGAGTCGAGGTCGACAATATCATGTAGGACACCATCGAAGCGATAGCGTAGGCGAATACCAGATTCTTCAGGCTCAATATGAATATCAGAAACTCTTAATGCGAGAGCCCCGGCAAAGATAAGTTCGAGGGGGGCCGAAATGCGGCGGATATTATTAGCGGTGCTAATAGCGGCCATGAGAGCCGGAATGTCTTCTTTTACTTTTATTGTCTCCTTCAGTTTGAGAATGTCTTCTGGGCTGATTTCAAAAACACCCTTTCGCTCGGTAGTCGAAGCCACAACGTCTTTGTACCGAGCCCAGACATGTTCGAGACTCTGAGTGGAACAGAGGTAAAGCTGTACGGTGTATTTTCGTTTTACTAAGTTTTCGATTAGAGTCGTGACCGCCGGGGTAGTTGGGTTTTTGGACGCCAGAGATACGACTTTCTGTCGTATCTCAAAACACACCGCCTCGGCCGCTCTGGAGGTTTGTTCTGGCACCAGTAAGAGGGCTTCAGGATTAATGGTGTAGCCGCGGAGATAGATGTAAGGGAAACCAAAACGTGGTGCCATGGCTTGCACGTAACGTTCTTCTTCTCCCGCACGCATATCAACCGCGCGATTACCGCCAAACACATCGTTGAACTGGACCATGATATGAAAATGATAACACGTACCTTTTCAGGAGGATGGAGGTTTGGTACAGTCATGGCATGACTGAAAGAGTGGTGCGCGATATCAATAAGGACGAACTCGACACCTTTGCGGGAGAGGTACTTGTTTTACTCAAAGCTAAATTGTCTACGAGCGCCACGACACTGGCACTTTATGGTGATCTTGGCTCAGGCAAGACCACCTTTACCCAAGCGCTTGGTCGATGCTTGCATATCAACGAAAACATCACTAGCCCCACTTTCACAATTATGAAAAGTTACGAAACGTTTGATGACACTTTCACCCAACTTATTCATATGGATGCTTATCGTATTGAGAGCGAAGAAGAGCTCATTCCTTTACACTTTAAAGAAATTCTAAAGAACCCCCAAACTTTAGTGGTAGTGGAGTGGGCGGAACTAGTAAAAGGGGCTCTTCCGCCTGAGGCGCTCCACCTCACTTTTTCTATTAAAGACCAAACAACTCGTACTGTGCAAATAGACTAGAGTTTGTACATAGGGCAGCGCTTCGTTTCGCGATATACTGGAACTTATGACCAAGCAAACAGAAGAAACTCTAGTCATTCTCGACGCTCATGCGATTTTGCACCGCGCTTTTCACGCCCTACCAGATTTTTCTTCACCGACTGGCGAACCGACTGGTGCTCTCTATGGAGTGGTAACGATGTTGCTAAAGATCATCGAAGATTTTCGTCCAGATTATATGGTGGCGTGTTTTGACTTACCAGAGCCAACCTATCGCCATACTGCTTTTGACGGATACAAATCAGGACGTAAAAAGACTGACGATGCACTAGTAGCCCAGATTGAACGCTCGCGCGATATCTTTGCGGCGTTTGGTATTCCGATTTTTGAGAAGCCCGGTTTTGAAGCTGACGACATGCTCGGAAGTATCGCTCACTACATGAAAGAGCACTCACACGTGCGGGTCATTATTGCTTCGGGCGATATGGATACCCTTCAGTGTGTCGATAAAAAACGCGTACAGGTTTATACGCTTAAAAAGGGTATCAAGGATACTATTTTGTATGATGAAGCGATGGTGAAAGAGCGATTTGGATTTTCGCCGACCTCTGTACCAGACTATAAAGGCTTGCGGGGTGATACCTCAGATAATATTCCCGGGATTGTCGGCATTGGAGAAAAAACTGGCACCACTCTAATTTCAAAATTTGGCACGATTGAAAAGATGTATAAGGCCCTACAAAAAGATGAAACGCAGTTTAAAGAACTTGGCCTCTCTCCGCGCATTATCGGTCTTTTGAAAGACGGAAAAGAAGAAGCTGAGTTTTCTAAAATGCTCGCTACGATTCGCACTGACGCACTCGATTCATTTGATGTGACAGGTACCAAGTGGCGGGAGCGAGCTGATACCACCGCTATTCTTAATCTTTTCTCAGAATTTGGTTTTCGTACCGTCACTGACCGTGTGCGAAAGCTGTTTGAACTTAAAGCTGAAGAAGGTGGCGGCGACGAATCAGAGGTGTCGCCACAGGCGCTCAAGGAAGCAGCCATTTTACTCTGGCTCCTTGAAAGTGAACGCACCAACGCTTCGTACGACGATATTGTCGACTACGGACGGTCTTTCCTTAAAGTGAACGGGTGGGACGAAACGGTAAAGGCTTTGCGCGAAAAAGTAATCCACACCGGTCTAGAGCCTATCTTTACCGATATCGAACAGCCACTAATTCCTGTGATTGAAACAATGCAACAGACAGGCATTACTCTTGATGTGAAATACTTAGCAACCCTTTCAAAAGATTTTCACAAAGAATTGACTGGACTTGAAAAACGCATCTACAAACAGGCAGGAGTAGAATTTAACATCAACTCACCCAAACAGCTGGGCGACATCTTGTTTGATACCCTGGGCCTTAAGGTGAAAAATGCCAAAAAGACTGCTGGCGGGCAACGCTCCACTAAAGAGTCGGAACTCGAAAAGCTCAAAGGCGAACATCCAATTATTGAAGAAATTCTTCGTTATCGTGAATTACAAAAACTCGTCTCCACCTATATTGATACGTTGCCGACGTTGGTTAAAGACGACGGCAAGATCCACACCACCTTTTTGCAAACTGGAACCGTCACTGGTCGCATGGGAAGTAAAGACCCAAACATTCAAAACATTCCAGTAAAGAGTACCGAGGGGATGGCCATTCGGGCGGCCTTTACCGCCTCATCTGGCTACGAGCTCGTGGCTATCGACTATTCTCAAATTGAGCTACGGATTGCTGCGATAATGTCGCAAGACAAAAACATGATTGAAATTTTCCGTAAAGCGGAGGATGTTCACCACGGGGTAGCGATGAGAGTTTTTGGAGTGGAGAGCGAGGAGGTGACGCCTAGTATGCGCCGCAAGGCCAAGGTGATTAACTTCGGGATTCTTTACGGCATGGGAGTCAATGCCTTACGTACCAATCTCGGTGAAGATACTACTCGTGAAGACGCTCAAGCTTTCCTCAATGCTTATTTCCAAACCTTCACCCGCTTGGCGGAATACCTAGAAGATACGAAGACTCAAGCGCGCAAGCTCGGGTACACCGAAACTCTTTTTGGTCGTCGTAGGCACTTTGCCGGTATTGCTTCAAGCGTGCCGTTTATTCGTGCTGCTGCCGAACGTATGGCTATCAATGCTCCGATTCAAGGTACGGCAGCTGACATTGTGCGCATTGCGATGGTGCGCATTGCTGAGCATTTAAAGAAAAATAAACTCGAAGAGAGAGTACACTTGCTCTTGCAGATTCACGACGAACTGGTGTTTGAAATTAAGAAGGGAGAAGTAGATAAACAAGTACCAATCTTACTCTCAATTATGGAAGGAGTATTAGAGGGTAAAGAGACTTTCGAAGTGCCAATTGTAGCCGAAGTAAAAGTCGGTCAAAATTGGCGCGACATGGAGAAGTTGAAAGTAAGAATATAGTATGCTCGCAGTTTTTTACGGAACAGACAGAAGGGCAATTAGGGACAGAGCTCAAACCGAGATAGATAAATTCGAAGTATCTCCCACTATCATATATGATAGTGAATATAAACTAGGCTTGGTGGCAAGCGCGGTGGGCGCCAGTTCGCTGTTTGGCGGTAAGGAGTGTTTTTTGCTCGACACACCATCTGGTGATGAGGATTTTGAATCAGAGATTTTTGGCACCCTGGCCGAGCTGGCTGCTTCACATAATATCTTCATCGTCCTTGAAGGTCCGCTTCTCGCCGACAAAAAAAAGAAGTATTCCAAGCAGGCCACTGAGATTGAAGAATTTACCGCCACGAAGGCCACTGATTTCAATCGCTTTGCTATCACCGAAGCTCTGGCGAAGAAGGACAAAAAACAACTATGGGTCTTGCTCCAGGAAGCTCGTGCGGCCGGAGTCCGCGACGAAGAAACCATCGGCCTGCTCTGGTGGCAGCTCAAATCGCTTCGACTAGCGAAGTTAAGCAGAAGTGCAAAGGAGGCTGGTATGAAAGACTACCCCTACAAAAAGGCTACTCAGTCGCTCCGTAATTTTAAAGATGGGGAAGTCGAGGCCTTGTCACGGTCACTGCTTGAACTCTACCACCTAGCCCACCAAGGGAAGCGGGATTTGGACGGGGCGCTGGAGGAGTGGATATTGGGGATTTAGCTGTGGATAAAAGGGTATAATGCTGTTAATTACTATTAAAATAAAGCTTATTTACATGAAGACTCTAAGTAATAGGATTGTAACTTTTGTTCTTTTGTCCTTCCTTACTAGTTCGGTTGCGTTTGCCCACAACGGCGTGGTTCACACCGAACCGGTTGCACTTGATACATCTGAAGGCATACAAGCACTTCCGATTTCCTTTGGTTTTGAAACGACTGAGGTGGCTCGAATGCAGTTGTTTCTCCACAACTTGGACTATCTAAGAGTTTCTCCGACGGGGTACTTCGGCCCACTTACCGAAGCCGCTGTCCGTAAGTTCCAAACCGATAACAATATTAGGGTGTCAGGAGCTATTGATGAGCAAACAGCTTTTTTCTTAACCCAAGAACACTCCCAATACTTGGCGAAATCTCCAGATCAAGCCTATAACGTACCGTACAGTGCCTCCATGAGAGCCTTGACGGCCGGGATTACAGCTGAGCCCTTAATTGTAATATATGCTTCACCAGCTACCGTTCAGAAAGGTAAAAACTTCGTCCTACGTTGGAATGCCTTCAATGTAAGTTCTTGCAAGGCTTCTGGAAGTTGGTCCAGAACCCAACCTAAAAGCGGCAGCAAAACAATCAAGGCGCGAAGAGTGGGCACTTTCACTTATACTCTAAGTTGTCTGGCTAAAGGCACTACTGTAGTTAGGTCAACCAAGGTGACGGTAACAAATGACAGCACTAGTACAGGCGGCGGAGGAGGAGGCTCCTCAAAACCAGCCCCTACACCGACCCCACTACCTAATCCGGACCCAGATCCAACTCCAACTCCTACCCCGACTCCAGCTCCAGCTCCAGAACCAGCCCCGACTACTTCTGGTAAGCCAGTAGTGGTAGCGGAAGGTGACAGTATATCGGTTTTTTGGGGAGGTAATTACACGGGGATTTACTCTAGTTCCCGAACTGACATCACCTTCAAAGGACTGGCTGTCGGCGGTTCGGATATAAATGCTATGACTGCCAGACGGCAACTAGTTCTTAATGCGAAACCCAAGGTATTCTCGGTTTTGGTCGGTGCCAACGGATTACTTAACTATTCCAGCGCACAAGCCTACGTTGACGCACTCCTTACATACATCGAACCGATTAAGACTGGAGGGGCCAAGGTGGCCGTGGGAACAGTATTGCCACAAGCTGTCCCAGGGACAAACAATACTCTAAACAATACCAATTTTAATAAAAGGAGAGCCGAGGTCAATCTTTTGCTGAAAGCCCAAGTTGGAAAAAAGATTGATGCCGTTATTGATTTTGGCGGTACTACCCCGATGGGACCAGATGTGGCGGCAGCAGATAAGACCCTCTACCAAGATGGAGTTCATCCGACTGACAGTACCCAAGGAGTTGGTGAAGGAGGTCAGGTAAAACTCTCACGTGTCTACAAGCCAGTCATTGACGCCTTGTTGGCGGGTACTCCAATTCCAACTCCTACCCCAACCCCAATCCCAGCCCCGACACCAGAACCCACCCCAACCCCAACCCCTACTCCGACGCCAACTCCTAGTGGAATCCCTCCTGGGGTTGAGCTGGCAGCAATTGCTAGTAACTTTACCGTGAGCTCTGAACTGGTCCCCTCTTGGGGAACGGGAGCTATCCCAGCCAGCGCAAAACCAGACGTAGTTGGAGCCTTCCGTTTTATCTGTAATGCTGGACAACTCATTTACGATGATCCAATTGTCTACCCTGGACAACCCGGTAAGTCACACCTACATCAATTCTTTGGTAATACTCTGGCCAATGCAAACTCAACTTATGACAGCTTGCGGAGAACTGGTAATAGTACCTGTATGAGTCCACTCAACCGGTCAGCCTACTGGATGCCGGCCATGCTTGATGGTAAGGGTAATGTAGTAAAACCTGATTACATCAGTATTTACTACAAACGACGACCTAAGACTGATCCCCTTTGTACCAAGATTGGAGCGATGGGTTGTGTAGACCTGCCTCGTGGACTACGTTTTGTCTTCGGATACGACATGGTCAGCGGCACCAAACCAACAGGAGCTGGCTACTTCAATTGTATTGGTAACGGTGCGGTGTCAGGACACTATGCGGATCTCGACAAAGCTAGACTTAACTGCCCCGTTGGAAGCCAGATCGGTGCGGTACTGAGCGCACCAGAATGTTGGGACGGTAAAAACCTCGATAGTGCTAACCACCGTTCTCACGTCGCCTACTCAAGCTACATTGGTCAGGGTTATGCCCAGTGTCCATCAACCCACCCTTACGTAATTCCAACCTTCACCCTGGGTGCCTGGTATACCAGTGATGCCAATCTGCCAAGCTGGTATCTGTCTTCTGACAAAATGTCCAACGGAACCATGATGACGCCAGGATCTACCTTACACTCCGATTGGTTTGGCGCCTGGGATCATACCGTGATGGATATATGGAGTAAAAATTGCATCGATAATTTGCTCAATTGTTCGGGCGGTGATCTAGGAAACGGCCAACAGATCAGAATGTATTCTAGCTTCTCTTGGTTAGCGAACCCAAGACTGGTTCCAGTACCAAGTAATCCGTAGCTCAAACTCACCTCTTGTTACTAAGGGGGACGAAAAAAGAAAAGCCCCAGACATAAGTCTGGGGCTTTTCACTTGTCCGCCCTCCAGGGCTCGAACCTGGGACCATCTCCTTAAAAGGGAGCCGCTCTACCGACTGAGCTAAGGGCGGAAATATTCTTCCTTAATTTATATCGACCCATCTCCTTAATCAAGGGTTGGGAAGCATGGGATGCTCCCCAAGCTACCGACTGAGCTAAGGGCGGATATTTTTGCTCGGTTAATTCTTTGTTTCCAAAGTGGCAAAACTATAACATTTTAGTCTTAAAAATCAAACATCTCGTAAAAGTTATTTTTCTTTGCTACGCTACCATTGTGAAATACATAATCCTCGAAGACATCAGAAGTGCGTACAATGTCGGAGCGATTTTTCGGACTGCCGATGCCGCCGGAGTGGCGAAGATATTTTTGGTGGGCTATACACCAACGCCAATAGATAGATTTGGGCGAGTGCAATCAGAAATTAAAAAGACGTCGCTTGGTGCCAGCGAAACCATGCTGTGGGAGCAGATGGCGACCACAAAGGAAGTGATAGAGAAGCTACAAATAAGCGGTGTAACCGTGGCAGCTGTCGAGCTAGCAAAGGGGAGTATATTACTCAAGGACTTTAAAGAGCCAGAACATGTTGCCTACATTGTCGGCAACGAAATTGAAGGTGTTTCAAAAGAGACCCTTGAGTTGGCTGATGTGATCATAGAGTTGCCAATGCTTGGTCAAAAGGAGTCGCTAAATGTGTCGGTAACGGCAGGGATTGTTCTCTACCATGGGATAACTTAAAAGAACGGCAGCCGAAGGCCGCCGTTCTTTGCTCGTTTGTTCAGAAGACCTCGTCAACTTGTTGCTCGGTAATTTACTTTAATTCAGCCAATAATTCTTTCACTACTTCCGCATCACTCCAAGGAGTCTTCTTGCCCCCGGCTTCCATAATGTAGGGGTCGGTGCCCTTGCCAGAGACCAGGACGTAACCACCTGGAGGAGCCAGCTCAAGCGCTTTTTTGATGGCTTCACGACGGTCCATGATAATGGTTAGTTTCTCTGTACTCGACATCCCCTTGACCATGTCATCAATAATTTTTTTCGGGTCTTCATCGTAAGGGTCTTCATTGGTAAGGATTACATGGTCACAATACTTTTCCGCTACCGCTGCCATCTCGGGGCGCTTCCAAGTGTCGCGCCCGCCGCCAGTGTTACCAAGGACACACACCTTCGGTTGGTCGGGAAAGGCCTGATAGAGCTTTTCAAGTGAGTCGACCGTATGGGCATAATCGACGACCGCAGTTAGTTGCTTCGACTTATCCTTACCACTTTCAAATTGTTCAACCCGGCCTTTAATCGGAGGGATAGTACGTAGGATTTCGGCCGCAGCTTCGAGCGTAACCCCCAAAGCTCGAGCGAGCTTAATAGCGGCTAGAGTGTTGTAGACATTAAATAGACCAACAATCGGTACCCGAATAGTTACGCCATCAAGAACCAGACTAACACTGTCTTTGTGTAGTGTGTGTAGCGATAGATTTGCCAGGGCATAAGGAATTTTCTTTTCGGCTTCAAGATTAAGAAAATCGTCTCCATGTACATCGTCAACGTTAGAGACGATGATACGCGGTCGTTTGGTTGATTGTGATACTGCGTGTGCAATCGAGAGCTTGGCCGCTTTGTATTTTTCAAATGAGCCGTGGGATTCGATGTGCTCAGGTGAGAGGTTGGTAAACACTAACGCATCAAAGTCGATGAATCTGTGCCTGAACTGCCGAGCACCTTCAGAGGACATTTCGAGCACCGCATACGTACAGCCAGCCGTAACTGCTTGTCGCAAAAACTTCTGCACGAAAAAGCGGCCAGGGGTTGTCATCTTAAACAGATTGCGGGACGCGGAGTCGCCAATCACAAATTGAATAGTTGAGAGGGAAGCAACTTTCTTTCCACTACCACGAAGAATGTGAGCGATGAGTTCGGTAGTAGTGGATTTGCCTTTAGTGCCAGTTATTGCAATGACAGTGATTTGTCGTGAAGGGTGATTGTACTTCACTGCGCCCCACCAAGCTAACGCCAGATGGTAGTGTGGCTGGAGTACTCGAAAAAGTGAAACAGGTAAATATTTTTTGATGAAAGTTCGAATGTTGTCCATAAAATAAAACGGTCCTTTTATTATATGATGGGCAGCGTTTGAAAATAACTAGGCAGTGTGAGCCTTATGTCATTTATTAATCTAGAAACCGAAGTTTGCAGAACCTGTATGACAAGGTAAGGAAGGGTTAAGGCATTTGTTTGAGAGCTTGTCTGATGAGGTCGTTTGCGGTTTCACCAGCTAGATCCTTCACTGAAGTCCGGGCTGAGGTCAGATCGTAGCCGAGTGAAACCAGCGCATCAATCGCGTCGGTTTGGGCTTCAGTCAGGCCACTAGTGACATCAAGGTCCATAGCAAAGGCCATTCCCTCTACCTTGTCATGCAGGAACTGCACAATGTTTTCACAGGTTTTCTTTCCAATACCAGACAACTTGTGCAGATAAGCGGCGTCCTTTTTGCCAATCGCTTCAAGTAGAAGGGTCGGGCTTGCCTGATTCATTATCTGCAGTGATGACTTCGGACCAATCTTTGGTACCTGCATAAGGAGTTCGAAAATATCGAGTTCAGAAATCGATACGAATCCATAAAGGTCGAGCGCTGTTTCGCGGACGGCTAGGTGAGTGTGCAGAGTGACAGGGTCGCCGACGCGAAACGCCACTCCTTTAGTATTGGTTCCGACAAGATATCCCACCCCTCCCACCAGCACCGTGACATATCCATCAGCCACCACCACAATTTCCCCCACTAACATTCGAATCATGTGAGTATTGTACAAGCCAAAAAGGGAATAGGCGAATACTTGCCATTTTTCTGGTCCTGGGGTACAGTATGCCCACTTCAAATTTAAATTATTATGCCAATCACTAAAGGAGCAGAAAAAGCACTACGAGGGTCTAAGCGCAAGCAGGTGTTCAACCTTCGCCGCAAGACTGCCATGAAAGATGTAACCAAGGACATCAACAAAGCGGTGGTAGCTGGTGATGTTACCAAGGCTAAGGAACTTCTTCCAGCCGCCTACAAAGCCATCGACAAGGCCGCCAAGCGGGGCGTCATCAAGGACAACACTGCCGCTCGCAAAAAGTCTCGTCTCAGCGCTCGTATTAAGAAAGCTCAATAAAACCAAAGAAAAAGTCCCCGCTAGGGGACTTTTTCTTTGTCAATTTGAAATAAAGATGTAAACTATTCGTAGTAAAGTCGACTTAACATCTAATTATACATATCTATGAAGACAGATGAACAATTGAAGAAAGACAATCCAGAGTTATATCGCGTGGCTAGGGAGGGTGGTACAGAGGCTCCGCACTCCAGTGACTTACTCCACATTGACGATGAAGGGATGTTTCATTGTGCGATCTGTCAGGCGGTGCTATTTGATTCTGATACAAAGTTTGACTCCGGCTCGGGCTGGCCGTCATTTACCGACCCGGTAGACAAAAAGGCGGTGATTTTGGTTCATGACAGCAGTCACGGTATGCGTCGTACCGAAGTACGTTGTGCCAATTGCAAAGCTCATCTCGGACACGTGTTCCCTGATGGACCAGAGCGGAAGGGTGAAGGCGAACGCGATTTTGGTCGACACGACCGCTACTGCATTAACGGTATTTCTCTAGAAATGAATAATAAATAAGTTATGACTGAACTCAAAAAAGCTGTACTGGCTGGCGGCTGCTTCTGGGGACTCGAAGATCTCCTTCGCACCCAACCCGGGGTCATCGACACGGAAGCTGGCTACGCCGGAGGGAAAAATGAAAACCCAACTTACGAATTTCATCCTGGGCACGCCGAGGCAGTGGAGATTACCTATGACCCGACAGTAACTTCATACAAAAATCTTCTGGATTTCTTTTTTCAGATTCATAATCCAACTACTTTCAATCAACAAGGAAACGACAAAGGAACTTCATATCGGTCGGCCATTTTCTATGCCAACGATGAAGAGAAAAAAACAGCGGAAGAGATGATAGAGATTGTAAACGAATCAGAGCGGTGGCAAGGTCCAGTCGTGACTACCCTAGAACCATTAACTCGCTTTTGGCCAGCTGAAGATTACCACCAGGATTACTTGCAAAAAAATGCGGGAGGGTATACTTGCCATGCAATCTATTTCGACAGTTATCTGAAATAAAAATAATCGGTCACTATCATATATGATAGTGAGAAGGTCCTATAGAAAACATAAAAGAAAGGGCTCCGCACGACATAAAGTCGAGGCGGAGCCCTTGAAAGTTTCGCCAGCCCATTTAGCATGAGCGTGGCGTAAAGATCACTTGAACGCTTCGGCGAGAGCCTCGCAAACGCAAATAATTGTTGATGCGTCGCACGACTTCCGTCCCCGACTCACCGGCGGTGCGAAGAGCACCGTCGTGGCAGGCGCTTGACTGCAGTGCTGGTTCACCCAAAGCCTGGGCGGCCAGCAGCAGGGTCTCATCCTTGAGACGAAACCAACCGGTCTCCCGCTTGATGGTCTTGGTGGCCATCTCGTCGTTGAGCACGCCCATGAATTCTGGCGTACCCAGATTGAAGACCACCTCGTCGTCGGTATTTTTGACGACATTGGCGGCAGTGATTTGCTTGAGGTCGAAACCCGCCAGCACCTCACCACTCACTTCAGCCGTCAATCGGTCGCGCGTAGTGTGGTAATTCCACCATTGTCGCAACCAAGCCCCCCAGCCGTCAGTCGGAGTGTCGGAACTGATGTCGACACCCGACTTCACCACCGCCACCGCAGTGGCTTTGCTGCGGGATGACACCAAGAAGGCATCCGCCCGCACCGCCGCCGCGATTTCCTCGGCCGAGACCAAGATTGGTTTTTCATTCGGGGTGAAAACCGGCACTGGCACCACCAATGGGGTGGTCAGGTGCTGGTAGGTTGGGATAGCTCCCACGCCAGCGAAAAAAACACCAGCAATGATGAGGAACTGCTTCTTCATACTCCTTCTCCTTATGATCGACAGGCGTCTTTGCCACGGAAAATCGAGCAGCCAAAAATATGGCTACCGATTTGCTTGATGGTTCCTGTTTTCAAGTCCCCATTAGCAAGCGCGATTTGATACTTGGAACCGTCTTCACGCCTCCTTGTCTCAACCCTCCGCATTGACCAAGCGGGTGCCTTTGGCATGGATGCGGCGTAATACAATACCGCACCCCCAGTCGGGTCATTGGTTTCTGGTTCAGCGAGAACTTGTTTGGCGATGTTGACCACCACCTCCCAACGTTCAGCGCATTTATTTAACCAATACCGCGTCATGAGCGGGTTCGGCGTCTTGCAGGGTTCATAGATATCCTCCTGCTTACCGTCACACATGAAGCTGAACTGGCAACCACCGGTACTAAGACCAGCGGCTCCCTCAGCTACCACCTCGATGGTGGTGTTGGGGAATTCGCTCGAACGCACCCGATTGCGGATTACCCACGCGATGGCCCGATAGCCTTCCGTTAGTTCGTTTGGTGCGGCTTCAAAATGAAGCGTCGTTGCCAACCATTTCACGTCAGGATCGAGTTGTGGCGGTAAAGTCGCCAGCCAGGCTTCGTAGACATGCGGCACGGCGACCACATGAAAGTGTCGCTCCGGTCTTGTCTCGGCTGTGGCGTCGACTCGACCGTCGGCCTCGATGGCTTGGAGCGTTTTCGCGAGCCAGTTAAGGCAAGTGATTTGCTCTTTGTTCTCGGGGACGATTCGACGCAAGTCAACCGCCATACCAGTCGGATGAACCGATAGGCTGGAGCCGTGTTTGATTGTCTTTTGAAAATCGAGCGGTCTCATGCCGCTTGAAACTTTCAATTTGCCACAACCCTGCTCAGCGTATTGCTGTCCGAGTCGATTGGTGGATTTCGCCACCACCGGCAAGACGTAAGGGCTCGACACGTCAATCAGCTCAAGGTATGGACCCTCAAGCTTTACCAAAGTGCCGTTGGCGACCAAGCGGTCGCGTTCAGCATTATTGGCAGCAAAAGCATAGCGAGCCTCTTTAGCGTAATGAAACGCACCGAGGACGGAGGCTCGACTGCCCGTGAGGGAAGCCGGACCACTCAGCCAATTGTCTGGTTTGATTAGGAAATCAGTCACCGAAGCCGACAACTCATCAATCGAGACGGAGAATTGCGGCAGCAGCCGCTTTTCCGCGTTGGCATTAGCAGCAAATATCAGCACAACTGTGCCGATGAGAACTACAAATAGCCTGCGTTCTCGTGCGAACAAGACGTGTCGCACCGGCTGATATTGCCGGCGGACGTAGATCGCACTCAAAAAAGCTTCGATTTCAGCTTCTACGACTGCTCGCAGAGCGAGCCATCGGCCGTAGATTGGGCCGAAGTTATCCAGGCCGCGACGATAGTCGGCTTCACGGACTAACACCTCTTCAGGGATTGGAGGGACAAGGCACCAACGGGTGGCAGCCTTGACTTTGTCCCACAGCGATAGCCGGGGACGTTTGATTATATGGTTCATTTTCAAGGTACCCCTTATTGTTGAACGGCGTCATTTTGATCGCCATATAAGTATTCTCCCAACTTTGAATGATATCATATTTTAGACAAAAAGTCAATAAATAGGCATAATTGAACTTGGAAAATTACTTAAAATAGGCCATTATTCAGGTATGAGCAGTTTCGTAAAAGCAACAGTATTAGGAGGCCTGCTACTCTTTGGGACTATCTGTGTTGCCTGGTTAATCACCAGACCAAACATACAGGACTTAAGCGAACAAGAAATAGCAGCTCCGCCAGCTATTTCTCCGACTCCGGTGGCGTTCATTTCTACCGAAACTGGCGATTCTATATTTGTGACCTTCGGTACTAGCACGGCGCTCCTAAATGGTAAGGGTTACAGCAACTTGTTATTTATGCAAGTTGAAGCCGCTTCTGGCGCTAAGTATGAAAACCAAAGCGAAAATCTCTCGCTTTGGAACAAAGGCGATGAAGTGACATTACAACGCGGCCGAAGAACACTTTTTGTTGGCCAGAATCAAGAAATTTATCTACCAAGTGACGCTGCCAGCTCGACACTGGAAATGTCCACTACCACCCCAGTGGGTAGTTTGTCAGGTACCTATGTTTGGATTGAAACAATTAAAGAAGACCATAGCCTAACACCCAAGCAGCCAGGTGTGTTCGCGGTCACTTTTACCGATGGCACCATTAGCGGCGCTACTGACTGCAATGGCTTTAAAGGCAATTATACCGAGACTGATGGGACAATTTCGATTGGTGCTCTAGCCATGACCAAAATGTTTTGTGAAGGTTCGCAAGAGATGGAGTTTACCCAACAGTTTGTAGGTACTCTGAGCGTGACCCACTTAGGTGCCACACTTACGCTTACCCATAGTGACGGTACTATCAGCCACTTTGAGGCGAAAAGTCAGTAAAGATTAAAGTAAGGGGGCGGCTGTTGCTCACAGACTCAGTTTTGGTGCTATATTGAGCTGATACAATAGTAAAGTACCTTATAAAAAGCCCACTATTAATTTTCGCACCTTACTTATGAGTAAAAAAACCATCAGCCTATTATTATTTGTTCTCGTTCTGATTGCGGTCGGAGCCTATGTCTTCTTTAAGACTGACACAGCGCCGCTGACTGTTACCGATGACACAAATACCCAGGCGGCTGCCGTTTCTAATTCTCAATCCTCACCCATTGTTATTGATAACAACGATACCGCTCACACTAGAAGAGACGGTGGGAAATGGGAGAGTAATGATACCCCTTCCTCGGGTTACTATGGTTCCGACTTTTATACCGAGTGGGTTGGAAGTAACCCAACGCGGAACTTTACTTTCTTCACCACCCTTCCAAGCGACGGTCTTTACCGAGTATCGGTACGTTACGTGAGCAACGAAAAATATGCTGATAAAGTGCCGGTTTCAGTGACTCACGCCAACGGTGTGGCAGAAAAAAACTTCTCAGAGCGCAGTGGAGGTGGGCAGTGGATACTCCACGGCGACTACACTTTTTCGGCTACTAAGGAAGCCAGCGTTAGCTTTACGGCCTTAACTGGCACTATGTCCAATGTGTCGGTTGATGCTGTACGCTTTGAAAAGATCGGAGAAACAACTCCAGCTCCTAGCCCTACCGCTACGCCAACCCCAACAGAGACCCCAACCCCGAAACCGACACCAGAACCGACACCATTACCAGTACCAGTAGAGACCCCATCCCCAACCCCAACTCCAACCCCAACTCCAAAACCAACACCGACAACACTACCCCCTGTTATTGATACCCCACCATCAACTACACCAGTCGGGAGCAGTAAATTTCAACTTAACGACCGTGCGGTCACGGTAGACGCACCGCTCTTGGTGCGTGACGCGGCCAACGGTAATCAAATCGGATCTCAAAATCGGCATATGCGAGGAACTATTGTTGGTGGTCCAACTTACACCAACAACCTATGGTGGCGAAAAGTCGATTACGATTCGGGAGCAGATGGTTGGAGCGCCGAGAACTTCCTTTCCTTAGTGTTAGAAAGCCCACAAACATCAGATAGAGTTCCTTTGAGTACCAAGTTTACTCTTCAAGACAAGGTTACCGTAACTAGTAATCAGCTTTCGGTTCGTACTCTTGCTTATGGACAATGGCTCGGATATCAACCAAAGGGCTCGACAGGAACAGTAGTTGGAGGCCCATCGTACGCCAACAATATTTGGTGGTGGAAAATCGACTACGCTGCCGGACTTGATGGTTGGAGTGCGGAAGAGTTTCTCACCCGGGTCTCGGGAGGGAACACAACTCCGCCTGCACCAGTACCGACTCCAACACCAACACCAACACCTACCCCTACACCTACCCCAACACCAACTCCGACTTCTGCCACTATTAACATAAATCCAAGTAGTAAATTCCAAACCATAGACACCTGGATGGTAATGAACCGAGGTTGGGATATCGACAAAGCAAATAACCGTTACGATGGTTCTCGAATAGCGAATGACACAGCAGTAGCAGCAGCGCTCGTAAATAAGGCTGGCCTCAACGGAGTTCGATTAGAGATAACCAGCGGAATGGAGAACCCAGTTGATTACTGGCCCCGCTTTGTTAACGGTCAAATGACATACACAGAGACTCAAGGCCGTTACTACGAAAAAATTAATGATAACAACGATCCAAATTCACTTTCGGCGGCAGGGATCCAGTTCTCATACTTTGATTACCAAGTAGAACATCTGCTGTTACCAATGAAGACTGAATTGGCTAAGCAGGGTGAGAAACCTTATGTAAACATTAACTATGTTGATTTTGGTACGGGCTCACAAGGTTCTTTGAGTCACGCCAACAACCCAAACGAGTTTGCAGAATTAATCCTCGCCTTCTTCATCCACATGCGCGACAAATATGGAATTACCCCCGATGCGTTTGAAGTCAATCTTGAACCAGAAAACAGTTTGAGTTGGAGAGGTAAACAACTCGGTGACGGAATGATGGCAGTAAAAAGCAAATTGAGTGCGAATGGATTTAATCCAGAGTACATCGCTCCGTCCGTCACCAACGAAGCGAACACCTTGCCGTATTTTAACGACATGATAAAGGTGGCAGGGATTATCTCATCGCTCGACGTACTGGCGTATCACCGTTACGGCTCACAACAGGTTTCGACTATTCAGAGTATTGCTAATACTGCTAAGGCAAGTAACTTAAAAACAGCGATGTTAGAAAAAGTCGGAGCTGGTATTGATCAGCTATGGGAGGATCTCACAATCGGTAACGTTTCTTCTTGGCAACAATGGGGTCTAGCCCAAAAAACTACGCTCCAAGACAACGGGGGTTACTACCTAAGAGCAAATATTGCGAATCCACAAAATGCGATTATTACGCTAGCTAACGCAACCCCACAACTTGCCCAAGTATTTAAGTACGTGCGCAAAGGAGCCGTTCGCATCGGAGCCACTACTACTAATAGTGGTAAACAAGCGATAGCCTTTATTAACAAAGACGGTAAGTATGTGGTTGTGGTCAAGACAACTGGATCAGGAAGTTTCACAGTCGGGAACCTTCCCGCTGGAACCTACGGAATTTCTTACTCAACCGCTTCCGTCACAGCTGGAAACCTATCTGATGTAACCATTAAGACGGGCGAAATTCTCACCACCACTGCTCCTAGTGCTGGCACAATGACAATTTACCAAAAGTAGTTCAGCTCAAACAAGCAAACAAAAAAGCGCCCATACGGGCGCTATTTTGTACTCACGGCCTGTCCAGGATTCGAACATTACATGTTCAGTACAGGTTGTCGCTCGGTTATTTCACTTCGTTCATAACCGGGCTGGCAACCTTTTCGAATCCGCCTGACACTTTTCTAGAGAAAAGCTAGGCCTCCCTCCGCGAACAAAAAAGCACCTAAAGGCGCTATTTTGTACTCGCGGAGGGAGAGGGATTCGAACCCTCGAAGAGCTTTCACCCTTAACGGTTTTCAAGACCGCCGCCTTCAACCACTCAGCCATCCCTCCGTATGTGCTTCCGACAGCAGTGGTTGCTGGCGGTCGTTTGTCGCGAGATAGTAACAGAACTTGGTCAAAATGTACACTGGCTTTGTGATATTATAAAACAAATGGAACCAGCTGTTCGGGGAATATTTTGGGAAGCACCGCAACATCACCATGTCGAAAAAGGCAACGACTGGTTTTTGGCGTTGGCAGTAGTTGTAATCGCTTGTGTCGTTACTGCGATTCTACTTGATAATGTTATGTTTGCCCTTTTATTAGGACTCGCCGGCGGAGTGTTAGGGATGTCGGCAGCGCAAAGACCGTCGATTGTGCCCTATGGTGTTAGTGTGCGAGGAGTGAAGGTAGAGGATGAGCTGTTTCCTTATTCAACTCTCGACGCTTACCACCTTGATGAGGAAGATCCGCGTGGGCCGCAACTCTTAATTCGCACTCACCGCAAATCCATACCACTTTTAGTATTACCAATCCCACCCGAACACATTGATGACGTGGAAAGTATCTTAGAGCAGCGCCTGCCTGAAGAAGTCATTCATGAACCTTTGTTTTTGAAGGTGCTTGAATTATTCGGTTTCTAGGGTGAGAAAGTCTGGGAGACTTTCGCAAGGCCTTGCCAGCTATTTTGTGAGTTTACGAACAAACATAGCGACAAGGTGTACTTGCCCCCTGTATGTAAACATCCTTAAACTGCATTCGCACTATACATATAAGCTGGCTTCCATATAAGTACTGATTTGTCTAAGTAAGGGGGTGACGCGCCTTATTTCTTGTGGTAACATCCCTCCCATCGCTCTCATAGTTTAATGGATAGAATACCAGTTTGCGGAATTGGTGATCCAGGTCCGATTCCTGGTGAGAGCACAATGGCAGACCCAGAAAGAGCATTCTTTCTGGGTCTTTGCCGTTGTAGCTTTTAATAGGATTTGAACCGAGTCGCGGCGAAGCCCGCAGGCGAAATGAAATGTAGCCGAGGACCGCAACGAGTGGGGTGAGAAATGACTTAATATCATTTCGCAAGAGGTTGCCAGCTATTTTGTAAAAATGGCGACAACCTGAACTGAATCTGTAAGATTCGAGCGAATGAGATAGTTTGTGACGTAAGGATACAAAATCACATATGTATTATGCGGCAAGTGAGCGTAAAAATGCATACTTTGTGCGCCTGTTTTCATGCTATGCTGTCACATATACATGCGATTAATGGGTATTGATTATGGTCATAAAAACGTTGGTATTGCTTTCTCTGACGAGTCAGGCAGTATGGCTTTTCCGCATGGGGTGATAAAAAATGACAGTAAGTTATTAGAAACTATAACGTCTTTGATTATCGAGAGGAACGTACAGGAAGTCGTCATCGGACATTCGGTTGGCTATACTGGTCAGGCCAACAAGATTCACACTGCAGTGGAAGAATTTATAGCAGACCTTACCTTAGCAGAAGGTATTCCGATTCACCTTGAACCCGAGCAGTATTCAACCCAGCAGGCAATCAGAATTCAAGGGAGGAATGCACAGACCGATGCCGCCGCCGCCGCTATTATTTTAGATAGTTTTATCACTCGAAAAAAGTAGTATGGAAAAAATTAGCTACACTGACTTTGCGAAAATAGAAATTTCACTTGGCACTATTTTGTCGGTAGAGGTAGTGCCTGATGCAGATAAACTTCTGCGACTGGAAGTTGATTTTGGAGAGGAAACACCACGCCAAATCCTATCGGGTATACGTGAATACTACGAAGATCCACAAATTTTGGTAGGTAAACAATGTCCATTTGTGACCAACCTCGCACCGCGTACGATTAGAGGTCTAGAAAGTAACGGCATGATTCTGGCTGCCAACACTGAAGCAGCGTTTGCTCTGCTTCACCCCAGTGTGCCACTTAAAAACGGAACTAAATTAAAATGATTAGAGAAGAAATACATCAGCTCGAAGAGCAATATGAGAAAGAAGTGGCCGGTATTGTCGAAAAGACAGGGCAGCTTTTGCGTTCGAAGTTTGGCTTATGGGTGCTGGGAGCGATTAGTTTTGTCGACTCAGCGGTGGCTTTTCCTGGTCCAGTCGATCCATTTTTGGCCGCCTACATCATAGCCAATCGCTCACGGGCTTGGCTAGGTTTTGCGGTCGCTACTTCAGCCTCTGTCCTTGGTGGGGTAATGTTGTATCTGTTTGCAACTTTCTTCACTGACCAACTACTGGCCCTGCTTTCACCAGAATCAACCGTCGCCTTTAATAGTATAGTAAAACATTTTGATCAAGGTACTTTCATGATTACTTTTCTCGGCGCTTTTACACCAATTCCGTACGGATTTGTAGTAATCGCAGCGGGTGTGTTGAAGGGAAATATTTTCATGTTCATTCTCGGATCGCTAGCCGGACGAGGAGTACGCTTTGGAGTGGTGGCATACCTAACGCACACCTTCGGAGAAAGTGCGCTAGAAATAGCCAAAAAACACCTCAAAAAGATATCACTAGTTGCCTTTTTGGCAGTACTCGCGTACGTAGCCTACTTACTTACATTTTAAACGTGTGAGTTCGCGCAAATATTTTTGCACCCAAGCACGGTATACTTAGATAGCTATGCTTTCGGGTTTATTTCGTATTGTGCCACCACCAACCTATCTAACAATGCCCTGTATTGGCGTTGATATTTCTGATACCTCTCTCAAGTATCTCTCCTTCAAACCAACTATTTTTGATAACGACACGCGTCAGATAGAACAGTGGGGCGACATCACAATCCCCAGTGGAGTGGTGACAAGGGGCGAAGTGACCGATGCTAAGCAGTTGGCCTCTGTCTTAAAAGAATTTAAAGAAAAAACCAAGGCCGAGTTTGTACGATTGTCGTTACCGGAAGAGAAAGCGTATCTATTTGAGACAACCATCAAAAATAACACACCCCATAAAGAAATTAGGGGACTGCTGGAATTTAAACTGGAAGAAAACGTTCCTATTCCTGCTCGGGAAGTATTCTTCGATTACTCCATACTGCCAGCAAAGGAAGAGGCGGTTAATGTTGATGTGTCAGTGGTAGCGTATCCGCGGCAGACCATACAGTCTTATTACGAAGCGTGTCTAGAAGCAGACTTGCGACCAGTTTCCTTTGAGATCGAGGCCCAAGCTATGGCCCGAGCCGTTATCCCAAAAAATTTATCGGGAGCGGCGATGTTGGTTGACTTTGGAAAGACCCGTGCTGGAATCGGTATCGTTCATAAAGGGGCATTGCTCTATACTTCGACCGTAGATATTGGAGGCGAACAACTGTCTCAAGTACTACGTAAGGCTCTCGGTGACAAGCCAGAACCAGAACTAACTAAAATCAAAAATACAATTGGCCTGGTCCGAGGGACAGATTCTTCATTGGTACGCGATGCCCTTATCTCCACCCTATCGGTGGTGAAGGATGAGATCGCTACCCGCATGCAGTATTGGCACTTGAAGAGTGACAACGATGAAGCCAGAAGGATCACAACAGTCGTCCTTTGTGGGGGGAGCGCTAATTTAAAAGGCTTACCCGATTATCTAAGCGAAACCCTCAACATTCCGACTGTGCGTGGTAATGTCTGGGAGAATGCTTTTTCGTTGGAGGAAACCGTCCCGCCAATTGGTAGAAGGTACTCGTATGGATATGCTGGAGCGATAGGACTCGCCCTAAAGAGTATTATTTAACTATGATTAACTTAATTCCTTTTGAGGCAAAAAAGCATTTAGTCCATGAGTACTGGCTTCGTTCGGTGACAGTCTGGTTCTTCCTCTGGTCTTTTGTATTGCTACTAGGTATCGTTATTTTAATACCATCGTACGTGCTCATCAATCTTCAGGTAAAAGCATACACAGCCTCAGCCGAAACAGCGGACGAGAAAAACGCCAGCTTCGAAAACGTAGCCAAGGAGCTTGAACGAGCCAGCCAGACCGCGGTTGCCTTATCTGATCGATTTGCACATCCGTCAATGACCGAGTACGTTTCGCTGTTTCGTGGTTTTGAATCAAACAGTCTACGCATTACACAGATTTCTCTTCGACGGGATGAAACGGGTATCAAAGAAGTAAAAGTAGCGGGTACAGCAGAAGACAGGCGTACGCTTGCGGCTTTTCGCACTCGTATGCTCGATGATGAAAGGATCGAAACGGTAGATTTACCAATTTCTAATTTAGCCAAAGATCGCGATATACCATTTGATCTCAGCATCACAATGGCTAAAGAAAAAAATCTATGAGCCGTAGTACCCTTAGAAATTTTTTGATCGCTTCAGTCTGTCTCCTTACTACTGTAGGAGTGTCTGGCTTTAGCTACAAAATGATAAGTGACAAAGAGGAAACCCTCAAAACACAACTAGCCGCCATCAAAATTGGCAACGAACTTGAGAAAACCTACCATCATCTGCAAAAGATTTCCGAAGATTCAAAATCAGATCGCGAACAATTAAATAACTACTTTTTACCCCAAGTGAGTGAAAGCATCACTTTCCTTAATCAGGTTGAAGCCTTGGCTCCACAAAACGGAATTACGCTAAAGACCGACGCTCTTGAGGAAGGAAGTGACAAAAAAACTAAAGATAAATGGGTCAATGCCCAGTTCACACTTTCTGGTACGCAAAGTGATGTCGATCGATTCGTTACTATTCTCGAAAACCTCCCTTACGTTTCGGAGATAACTTCATTGCAGATGACAGATCGTTCAGAAAATAATTGGGAAGCCAAGGTGACGATTAGAGTGTTTATTGCTAATTATGAAAAATAGGCTGCACATTAAGAATGTTCTCAAGAAACTATCTAAAAAGAGAGTTTCGCTTCGTGATCCACAGCTAATGCACCCGCAACGCGAGTGGGTAATCGGGTTAGTGGTTTCTCTAGGATTATTTATTTTCGCTACTTTTATAAGTGTTTATATTTACTTTAAAAATCAAGCCATCGATGTCTCGGTGGCGGCTGATGATACAGCAGAGGTCGTGTACCGAGAAACCTTGGTCAATCAAGTGCTCGAGATTATTAAACAGCGTCAAGATAAGCTCAATTCCTTAAATAAAAATTATGCGCCAGTAGAGGTTAGCGAAACCGAAGTGACTGCTAGTTCTACGGATTTGGAAACTGCGCTAGATGCCACCACATTAATATCGGAGTAAGTTGTGCTCCCTCTCAGTATCGGAATTTGTGCCATCAAGCTCCACAAGGGTTTCTTGGCGACTTTTCGCTGTACCAATTAAGGCCTCTCGGTAGTGTCAATTTAAACGAAATGTTACAAATCTGACGTCTAACGACCAATTACCAGTTCGCGTTGGCGAAAGAATTCTTCAAACCACGCTAGAGATTACTCTCTGGTTAGGTATTGTGTCGTCAATAATAGGCTAAACGGGGCTATTAGTCAGTACCTTAGCTAGATAAGTTGTTTGCGAAGTGGGGAGTAAGCGGTACAATACGAACAGACAACTAGTATTAAAAACCCTTATTTTTAAAGTTATTATCGAGCTTAATTCTGTTATGTCCGAAGTTATCCACTCCTTCCACATCGTAAGTAAAATTTGTAGCACTTTACAACCATAAACAAAAGAATATAATAGGAATATATCGAACAGATATCCACGATGTCGGACCCTATAAACCTAGTATTACAAAACAGTATGGAGAATATCAATCAAACACTTAAGGAAATAAAAGCCTCTTTACAAGCACTGCATGTAAAGATTGACGCACTCACGTCTGGGAGCGAACAATCTTTGTCTCCAACCCCTACAATACGGCAGACGCAGAAAAAAATCACACTGCCTGAATTAGCCAGAAATAACTCATTAGAAAACGGTCAGGAGCGTGTAGCGGCAATCGTAGGCTATAACGAAAAAATCCTTATTAAAACTGACGTGCAGGTTAGTGATATTCAGCAGGGTTGGAAGGAAGGTAAGTTCCACGGAGCATATGCTCCGGTGTACCTTAGTCGTGCCATCAAGGACGGATTAGTCAGACAAAAAGGTAAAAATACCTACGATCTTACTCAATCGGGCGAGGATTTTTTTGAAGTATTACTTAATAAATAAGATCTAAAAATATGGATGATCGCAAATATCTAGAAGAAGCAATTACTGCAGCGCAGAACGCCGCTGGAGTCGCTTCACCCGAGTTAAAGGAAAAGGCTTTTGAAGTCGTGCTTGAACATCTCCTTAAAGCTCAAAGCTCGACATCGAGCAGTGGTGTTGCTGTAGGAGGTCTGTCAAAAGTGGAGTCGTTACCAGGTTCCGCTCTTGATTCGGGACGCTTAGCAACGCAGCTAGGAATCTCAGTAGAACAGGTCAATGAGTTGTACGAAATGAAGGGTGACGAACTTCATGTCGCGATAAAACCCGTCGGCAGAGGAGTTGCTGACCAACAACGTAATCTCGCCTACGCGTTAATTGCCGGATATAAATTTGGACTTGATATAAAAGAAGTACCCATTACGGTATTTACTGTTGCAGCTGATGAATGGGGTATCCGGGATTCCAATCTTGGCCGAAATCTAAAAGAAGCTAAGGGTATTCAGGCTAAAGGTGTGGGTAAAGGAAAAAAACCAGTGTTCTCCCTTGCGCCCGGAGGTATTGATAAGATTCGTGACGAAATCGTCGCGTTGTTTGGGTAATTGTGAAAGTTATGACTACCCCAGCAGATTTTCTTCAACGACTTGAAGACCTTGAACAACGAGTAAGTCTTCTCGAGGGAGGACTTTCTTCTACAACACCAGCAATAAATAAAGACGACACAGAAAACCGGGATGAACAAGACATGACTCTGGCAATTGCAAACAGAGTGAACGACTGTGAAGAGAGCGAGTTACTGCAACAGAAGGTGTTGGATGCTAAAAGTATGGAGGCCAAGGTCTTAATGTGTTTATACATTTCGCATAAATACTTCAACAACATATGGCTAACTAGTGGCAATATAGAGCACATCACCTCTGAGCTGGGCATAAAAGTTAAATCATCCAACGCTTCGACTAAGCTCAAGGAACTTCGATCCTACCTTGAAAGTGCAAAAGTAAGGAAAAATGGTCTGCCAACCCCATATCGTTTAAACAGGCAGGGAATAAAATACTTTGAGAACATGCTTTATGGAAGATAGTTACGATTTGGCAGAGTTTACAAAATGCGCACTCGAGTATGTCGATACTCGAGCTAAACGCATTCTTTGCTTTTTGTATTTTTTTTCGAAGTACGGTGGTGGTAACGCTGCACTCAAAGATTTGAAATTTGCATACGCCTCTGCTGGACTGGGTAATATCCGTAGTGATTTTGTTCGTGCAACTTTAAAGAAAGACACCCGAGTACGATTGGTACGGAAGGACACGTGGATGATCCCAACGGACAGGCTCCGATTAATTGAAATTGAGTTAGCGCTTTCTGATTGTGATGCCGCAAAATTAGCTAGACCAGAAGCAGCTAAGTCACTCACCCAAAAACAAACACCAGATCACAACTCTATTTATATTGATCCAGAGCGTATTAACCAACTTAAGGTAGTAAAAAGTAACGATTTCGATTTGAGTCGCTTAGTTCGAATTTGCGAAGAAATTAATTTTAACTATGCAAACAAGAATTACATTTCCACGATACTTCTGGTACGAACCGTGTTAGACCATGTTGCTCCGATATTTGGGTATCAGACTTTTACTAAAGTAGCAAACAATTTCAAAACTGCAAAAAGTATTAAGGAAACATTTAATCACCTTCAAAATTCCTCACGGAAAATAGCTGATGGTCACCTTCACACAACAATTCAAAAGAAGGAGGTTTTGCCAACAAAAACACAAGTAAATTTTTCTCAAGATATGGATGTGTTACTGGGAGAAATTGTAAGGATTCTTTGGTAACAAACCCTCCTCTCTAGAGGGGTTGCGTCATGGTTGGATGAACAAAGATGTTTGGGACTTTATTCAGACTTACCAATAGACTGACATCTACAAAACAAAACCGAACGCAAATCTGCGTTCGGTTTTGTTTTGTAGACATATCGCTGTTTACGAGGCCTTGTAGCCTCTCAGTAGGTCTCGCTAGACTGTGCTTCCAGTAGGAATCGAACCTACATCAAGAGCTTAGAAGTCTCCTGTTCTATCCATTGAACTATGGAAGCAGTGGGATAACCATACCAAAAAAAGTTACAAAACGAAAACAGTCGCGGGCTAAGGCCCGCGACTGTTTTCTAGAAGTGCGCGATGAGAGGCTCGAACTCCCGACCTTCGCAGTGTAAATGCGCTGCTCTACCAACTGAGCTAATCGCGCAAATAAATGTATTTGCGTGGCAATATAGTACTGGTTTTTAAAAATAATTCAATAGCGACGGCCGATCCTGGAGGGACCGGCCGTAAAAGATCGAGTTCTTAGCGAGAAGAGCGAGAAATGTTTGGTAGTGTGCAAGGCCGATCGGATTGTGGACTGGGGTGGGGAGGCTGTTTGAGAAACTGCCGCCGCTCTGCCCGTTTAGCCTTGCGGCTAGGATACATAACCTCTAGATGAGGATTGTATTGCATTTTGGTACTCCCTGGTGGCTCCTTATCTTTTATAGTTCGGTTTCAAGCAAAATGCAAGGCCGAACTCTGTATTAAATTTCGTCGAGGGTTATACTAACCTTCATATGATTGAATTACAGGCGGTAGTTATAGGGAAGGTTCAAGGAGTAGCTTATCGAGCTTATGTGCAAGAGGCGGCCACCAACCTGGCTCTAGTGGGGTACGTCAAAAATAATACTGACGGAACGGTGTTCGTCTTGGCCCAAGGTCTGCCTGATGTTTTAAAAGAGTTTGTGGAATATCTAAACGAAGGCTCATCATTGGCTCACGTAGAGAGCGTGGGGATTGATTGGTGTAGTGTGTCCGGGACTCACTCTGAATTTTCGGTAAGACATTAACCTGACAAATACAAAATAATGCGTATACTGGCAATCATGAAAGAGCCAGCTATTTTATATGAAGACAACGACGTCCTGGTTATCAATAAGCCCGAAGGCTGGATGGTGCATGGGGACGGAAAGACAGAAAATACACCCACTGTAGTGGAGTGGTTTTTGTGTCGCGAGCCAGCAGCAGCTGGAGTTGGTGAACCGGGTTATTCAGTAAAGGGAGAAATTCTAGACCGCTCGGGGATCGTACACCGACTCGATCGTGAGACTTCAGGCGTGCTTATTTTGGCTAAACACCAAGCGGCCTACACTTTTCTAAAGCAGCAATTCAAAGACAGGAATGTCTATAAAGAATATAGAGCCTTTGTTTACGGTCGGATTCACGATCGTTGGGGAACAATTAATCGTCCGATTGGTCGCAGTACCAAGGATCACCGTTTGCGCTCCGCCATGAAGGGCGCCAAGGGCATGTTGCGAGAAGCTATTACTGACATTGAACGGATTGGCATGGGTGAATACGAAGGCGAGGCATTTTCGTACCTGAAATTGATTCCTAAAACAGGGAGAACCCACCAGCTCCGAGTGCACTTACGTGCTATTGACCGACCAATTGTACAAGATGAACTGTATGCCACCCATGTCATAGAAAAATCTAACAATTTAGGGTTGTCGCGGATGGCGCTCCATGCCCACCAGCTAGAATTAACACTCCCGAACGGTCAAAGCGAACGCTTCATCGCCCCCGTTCCTCAAGCTTTTGAGGAAGCTGCTGAGCGTATTGCAGAATAAGGTCCTTTGTGGTAGATTGTGGCACGTTTAAAGGACCTATTGATTAAATTATTATTATGAAAGCAGTCATGGAAGGGGTGGCAGTGTCACCGGTAAATATGGAAGAGCGACAATCTCTCGGCCTCCGCGCGGGAGATACTGTTCGAGTGCACCAAAAGATTCAAGATAAGGGTAAGACCCGCATTCAGATTTTTGAAGGTCTCGTATTGGCACGCAAGCATGGTGATGAGCCAGGGGCCACTTTTACTGTTCGTAAAATGTCGGGTGGAATTGGAATCGAAAAGATCTATCCACTTTACTCACCAATGATTGACAAGCTAGAAATTGTCAAGCGCGCCAAGGTACGTCGTGCCAAGCTCTACTACATTCGTGAGAAGGTAGCGCGTGAAGTGAAACGACAAATGCGTCGTATGAGTTTAGTCTCAATGTCGACCGAATCAGGTATCGAGTCAACTGCTCGTGCTGCCGAAGAAACCAAGAAAGCTGCAGCCGCTGCTAAGGAAGCAGAAGAGGCCGCTGCAGCAAAGCTAGCAGCAGAAGAAGCTAAGGCGGCTGAAGCCGCAGCTGCAGTTGAAGAACTTACAACTGAAGTAGCTGAAGCTACTGAAGTAATCGAAACTCCAGAGACAACCGAAGAAGAGAAGAAGGACTAATACCTTAATTAAAAGCGGCGACTCTTAGGGTCGCCGCTTTTAATATTTTAGGTTGAAATATTTGAAATAGTAGTCCATAATGGCGCCACTTCGAAAAGAGGTACCAATGTCCAGGTGGCGAAATTGGTAGACGCACTACCTTGAGGTGGTAGCGCCTTCACGGGCATGCTGGTTCAACTCCAGTCCTGGACACCATATAAAACATCAGTCGCACGTATGTGCGGCTTTTGTTTTAATGGTGTCCAGGAAGAACGACGCCTGCGCGTCGTTCGGCTGGAGTTGAAAAGCGCAGTCATGTGAGCGATAGTGAACAGACGAGCTGGGTGAGAAATGGGGTGGGACCCATTTCGCAAGACCTTGCCAGCAATTTTATGAGTGAGGAGAAATAAAATAGCGACAAGGTGTACAGAATCTGTAAGATTCGAGAACACTTAGTAGATTTGGAGGCGGAGCCGAACAAATATACTTAGTGATTCGTGACCAACTCCATCTCCGCTTAGTTACTTACCCCCACAAAATAAAACAGCTATACTTACCTGATGGAAATTAAAATCGATAACTCCTATGGCGTAGTGCCAGTCTTTGAAAAAGACGGGGTTTGGGAAGTCCTCTTGGTACATCAAGTGTCTTATCGGGGCGATGACTTTTGGATTTTCCCCAAAGGGCATGCCGAAGAAAACGAAACTCCGGTCGAGGCCGCCAGGCGGGAACTCCAAGAAGAAACTGGTCTGATTGAAATTCTTCTTGACGAAGGAAGCAGCCATATCATCAGTTATTCTTTCATTCACGAAGGGGTAAAGATTGAAAAGACCGTCAAATATTATCTAGGTTATTGTCGAAACCAAAAGACTCATATTTCCCAACCCCGTGAAATTAAGGAGTTACGTTGGTGCTCTCTTAGTGAGGCTGAAGATCTAGTTACACACCAAAATTCCAAGCAGGTTTTGGCTGAAGTTAGGGCGGTACTGCTTGGTAGGAGAGTCTTCCCTCTAACGGAAACGCACCAGGAGTAGTGTTTTATTTTAGACCAGGAGTATAATTAATATGTCTTACCAGACTTTAATTAGATAATAATAATCTATGAATAGTAAAGCTCTACACATGGTAACGTTTATTCTGTTGGTGGTGGGAGGTCTTAACTGGCTCCTGGTCGGAGCATTCGAATTGAATCTAGTCACAACTATTTTTGGTGAAGGTAACCTTACCAAAGCCATTTACATTTTGGTCGGTCTCTCAGCTGTTTACGAACTACTCACACACAAGAAGAGCTGCACAATGTGTAAGTAGGTTTGCCTACCTAAACAAGGGGCCTGTTAGGGCCTTTTGTTTTTTCTAGATTTTAAGCACCAGATGGGAGGATCAATCCAAAGGCTGACGCAAAGAGTCAATTCGAGTGTTTTTAGCTTCCGCGTCAGCTGCCGTTAGCTCGCCCGTTGCGACGGCAAACTCAAGGCGTTTCAGCGCGGTTAGGGCCGAGTTTGGCTCCGCCGCAAATAGGATAAGATCAGCGCCGGCCTGAAGTGAAATTAAGGCAGCTTGGTCGGTTGACCACGTACTATCGATAGCGTTCATGCTCATGTCGTCTGTCACAATTACACCCGCGAATTTTAGTTCACCCCGCAGATAATCGGTGAGAAAGAAGTGAGACAGAGTGGCGGGGTAGCTATCAATCTGGGGGAAAAGTACATGCGCCGTCATTAGAGCCAAAGGTTCAGTTTTTAAATAGTCGGTGAAGTTCGTTGTGAAATCTGGCAGTTCGTTTTTTGAAATCGAGACGGTTGGTAGGGTGAAGTGAGAATCATCGGTAGTGTCGTCATGGCCGGGGAAGTGTTTGGCAACGGGGGTCACTCCTGCATCTTCCATACCTTTACCCATGGCGACGGCGAGGGCGGCAGCTTCGCTGCCGTCTGGGAACACCCGCTCAAACATAAAAGAATCAGGATTCTTAGCGGTATCAAGCACGGGAGCAAAGTTCATATTGATTCCAAGCGAGGCTAACTCCTGCCCGCGCTTAAACCCGACTTGGTAAGCTTCCTTAGTCGTTTCAATATCTCGTTGTCCAGTTGTGATAAAACCAGTCCCTTTAAGTCGACTAACTGGGCCGCCCTCTTGGTCAATAGCGATTATAAGTGGTCTCTCACTTGCCGCCTTCCATTCCTTGACCCACTCTGCAATTTCCAGTGGATCTCCTGGGCCGCTCATAATAATCACTCCTCCAAAATGATGCTCTTTAATAAGAGCAGTAGTGCTCGCAACTGGTGTGTTAGCCCAGTGCCCAATCATAAAGAGTCCGCCGAGATCTAAATCACCAGGCTTTTTTAGTTCTAATGATGGAACGGGAACAGCTTCTAGAGTAGGTGCTGGCTCGACCAAGCCTTCGAAGTAAAAATATACTGTAGCACCCATGAGCAAGGCCACGGTGCTCAGAATTACTAACGGGAATAATAATCGGGATCTTTCCATAGTGAAAGTATACAACGAGGTTGTCAGAAGTGTATGGTTGGATAACAAACATTACCACTGGCGCTAAAGCAATAATTAAGTACTAGTTTACTGTTACGTTGACACGCTATATTGATGGGAGTATAAGTATCTCTGGAATAGCAAATCGAAAGGAGCTGACATGTCTGAACAGAGAGTTATTGAGACACATAAGTGCGTGTTTACACATGTACCGGCGACTTTGGATATTTGTCGTCAACTAACAAGCATTGTCTCTAAAAACCAGGACGGTTGCTGCCGCAGCAAATGCAAATCAAAATGGCGTTTGTGTCGAAGGTGTTTATTGCTCCCTGAAAATGATCGGAGCAAAGGTCAGTTAGATTATGAAACTGGTTTATGTGAATTCCATGGAGGTGTCGTTATAGAGGAGGTGGAGACGCCGCTTCAGCACATCACTCTTGGTGATCGAGTGCTGGAGATCCCCGTTGATCAAATCGCACCACTGCCAGATCAGCCGCGGAAACATTTTGATCAGGAGCGTATCAATGCCTTGGCAGATTCGATCAGACATCGGGGGCAGGTTCAACCCGGTTTGGTTGTTGAAACTCCCGATCTTGATTGGAAGTATGAGCTGCGAGATGGCGAACGACGGCTTCGAGCCTGTAAGATCGCTGGCGTTCCTTTCCGGGCGACAGTGCAGACGTCTAAGGACAAGGGTCGCAACGAGGCTCTGCTCACATCGGCAGTGGCCAATTTCAATCGAGAAGGACATACTCCTTGGGAAGAAATCGATCTGGCAAGACGGCTGCTTGAACCCTGTCCAGATACTGGCGTCCGTTTTACACAGGCGCAGGTGTCCGAGAGTCTGGGGCAAAACAATTCGGTGTGGTTATCGAATCGAAAAATTGCTGGCGAACGATTGTGTCAACATGCTCTTGAACATGTTGCCGATAATCCATCAATTCCGTTTTCGATCATCAAACAAGTCGCTGATCTCCCTGATGAAGAGCAAGTACAAGCATTTATTGATTACAAGAAAGGTAATCTGGGAGTTCAAAAACTCATGGCCCGGGCTGGTCACCATCGTCGAGCCTCAGGTATTTCAAGGCAGAAGAAACCTTCTGATTCCTGGGATCAGGGCAAAAGCTTGATCTTAACCCTGGACGAACGAGCCCAACGAGTGACAGCGTTGTTCAGTCTCGAAAATATAACCGGTGATCTGAAACAACTTACGATCCAACACGGTGCAGTTGTCGCTGACGATCTTGAGCGGATAGCTTCCATTCTTGCTCGCTCGGCTCGTATCATACGAGCCGCCAGGTAATTCGGAACCTGATCTTAAACTAAAACGGCCCTGTGAGAACGGGGCCGTATTTTTATAACATACCACCAGGTTGGACGACGGTGCAGAGGAAGTTAGAACTATGTTTGAGCACAGAAATGACCCAACTCTCTACATACCAAGCTTTTCTTAGACAAATATGAATTATATGGTACTGTTGGGTCAACAGGAGAAGCTGAAAACTTATTAAGTATTTAGCGTATAATAAAACTATGAGCAAGAAAGAAGAATTTAAAGAGTTAATTTGGTATATAGCAGCAAATCATCCAAGGATGTTGAAAGAAACAAAACTTTGGAAATTGTGCTTTTTCAGTGAAGCTGATTACTTTGAGAAATTTAATGAAAGACTCACTAGTGTTTCATATATTAAAAATACCTTCGGTCCAACCCCAATAAACAAAATTGCTCAAAAGGCAATCGAGGAGTTAGTTTCTGAGAATCTTCTCACCATTACAGATGGAAATTTTATAGGTGCTGGAGAAATGGAGCTAAAGTTTTTGGATGCAAAGAAAATTCAATCAATTGAAAATACATGTTTACGCTATTCAGAATTGAATGTTAATCAAATCGTACACCTTGCTCACCAGGATCCAGTTTATTTGATGGCTGATTACCATCACCTTGTTGATTTTGAGAACGCACAATATCGTTCTAATGAAGAGGATGTTGCTGAGGAGCCCGAAGAGGTTTCTCTGAATAAACTGCAGAAAACAGGTTTGTTTGCGCTTGCTGCTTAAATTTATGGAATTTGCAGAAGGACCGTTCCTGAAGCTGGATGAAAAACGTTTAAAAAAGATAAAGAGTCTTAAGCTCGACGTAAAAGCACATCATAAATTTTTGGTGGGTAAGTTTTGGGAATTAAGAAATAGCCCTAGATTCCATGTGCCAACCTCAAAAACTGTTTTACTTGAAGAAGTGGATGAGACTGGCGGGAGAGTGCAGGTGTGTAAGTTTCGACAAGTAACTACAAAACCAAAATCCGATAAATCAGGGGGCTTAAGGATAATAGCTGCAATTTTTTTCGGTAAAGATGGACCAGTAAGATATGTACCAATTTTAGTTTATTTAGCCAAAGAGGAGGGGACTTCAATAGCTTTCAACGGCAAGAATTATAAATTAGAGAAAAGTGGAATCATAAGCTTATTCAAAGCCCGTCTTGAGTCAGCTGCTATCTAACTTAAAATAACCAGCATTTCTAGTTTATGCTATGCTTTTCAGTATGACTTTATACGAAAAGCTTCAGAATGCCAGTAGTGAAGAGGACGTTAAGGATTTTTATATTAAAGCGCTGGGACTAAAAGCCTATCAAAAGGGCTTAATTGATATTCAAACTAAGGAAATATGGTTTGAAGCAAAAGCTGGTAGTGCCTGCAGTAGCTTTTCAATGTTTACTCAACTTTTGCACTACGCAAAAGAGTGGCTAAATCATGGAGAAGAGCTGCCACCTTTTTTAGCTGTTATTGATACGAATAAGGCAGCAATCATGAAGACTATCGACGCTTTACCTGTCTTGGAGCGGAAAGATATTAAATGGGGTAAGTCAGCTAGTGATGTAACTCCAGAGGCACTTGCAGCTGTATCAGCGCACATAGGTACCTATATGGTGTCATTTAATATAAAGACACACGAACAGGAATTCATTGATGCTGTTAAAAATGCTATTCAGGAAGGAGAGATTGTCCGAACTCAGATTACTCCAAGCAATCTAAAACAAGTGTTTGATCGTTGGGTTGAAATGATTGGTCGTGAGCTGGCTGGGGTTCAGGAAGAAGACTACGCTCTTTTGTTTTTTGCAGACATAATGCATGACGGTACGGTTTCCTCAATCAAGGATATGCCTGCTGAGCTTCTTCATAAGGATGGAATGCCGGTCTTCTCGCTCAATGGAAAGTTATACGAATTGAGTAACAAAGAAGGATACCGACGCTTTTGGGCTATTTATCACAAGCCACCAAAAGAGCAGTACCGTACTTATCTTCTAGAGAGACGAGATAGTCTTATTCCTCTCGATGAGCGTAGCTTTAAGGGTGCTTATTACACCCCGCTCCATGTTGTAGATGCTGCGTACAATAAACTCACCGAGACTCTTGGGGAGGGATGGCAAGATGAATACATTGTATGGGATATGTGTTGCGGGGTAGGAAACCTCGAGGTAAAGCATAGTAACCATCGTAATATCTATATGAGTACGCTCGATCAAGCTGATATAGATGTTATGAAGGCTACTAAGACATGTGTCGCAGCTGAACGTTTTCAGTATGATTATCTAAATGATGATATTTCTGATTCAGGAGAAATTGATTACACTCTAACAAATAAGCTGCCGGAGTCACTTCGTCGAGCTATTAAAAGTGGTAAGAAAATTTTAGTACTGATAAATCCTCCATATGCCGAAGCAATGAATGCAGAAAACATTTCAGATAATGAACGTTCAGAGTCAAAGAAAAATGTTTCTAAAACAAAAGTTGCAGAATTGATGGATGAGCAAGGTTACGCAGCTCGCGAGCTTTTTGTGCAGTTTATGGTGCGGTTTGCTAAAGAACTACCAAATGCGACATTAGCAATGTTCAGTAAACTTAAATATGTAAATTCTCCAAATTTTGAAGATTTTCGCCAACAGTGGGATGCAGATTATATGGGTGGCTTCATTGTTCCTAGTAAATCTTTCGACGGGATTAAAGGTGTGTTCCCGATTGGTTTCCTTATTTGGCGTACTAGTCATGGAGATGGTCAAATAAGTCAGTTTGAAGAAATTTCTACTGAAGTCTTAGATAATGACGCTCGACCAATTGGGAAGAAGATTTTTTACAATGCGCCCAAGGAAAGTTTATTGGGCAATTGGATAGTTCGACCGAAGGCAAATGATTTAGAAGTTATACCCCTTAAAAATGCTGTATCACCAGCAACTGTCACAAAGGATTTGCGCGGTACTAAGTGGGCTAACGATGCCATTGCATGTTTAGTATTCCAAGGTAGTGATGTGCAACATTCCAAAACAACATCTATATATTCTTCTGGTTTTGGAAGTGCTGGTACGATTTTTGTTACACCAACAGACTTGTGGAAGGCGGCTGTAATGTTTACCGTTAGACGCATCATTAAGCCAACTTGGCAAAATGACAGAGACCAGTTTTTGCAACCGACAGAAGATTTGAGTGAAGAGTTTAAAAATGACTGTTTAATTTGGATGCTATTTAATGGTAGTAACCTTACTGCAAGTGCAAATGATTTGGAATGGAACGGAAAAAAATGGAGCATAGTGAATCACTTTATTCCTTTCACTGAAAGTGAAGTGGGAACATCAGAGCGCTTCGAGAGTGATTTTATGGTTAAGTATCTTAAAGATAAAAATTTGTCAGTAGAATCCAAAGTGGTACTTGAGGAGGGTCGGAAACTTTGGTCTGCTTATTTTGAGCACACTGACCCCTATACTGTGCGAGAAGCCCTTAAGCTCAATCGTCCAGATGTAGGATGGTATCAGATTCGAAATGCACTTAAAAAACGTAATGAGACTGCGAGTTTACCAGAAGCATCGTTTGAAGATTTTGAGCTAGCGTATAAGTCGTTGTCTGAGAAGATAAGACCGCAAGTATTCGACTTAGGTTTTCTTAAGTAATAAAGTATAAATAAATACTATGAAAAATAACGAAGTATCTTTTGCGAGGAATTTAGTTAAAGGAAAAATTGCTGAGACAGTGTTCGCTCAAATGCTTCGTTCGACTGGACAGTTTACTGTTCTGGAATTTGGCTATGAGAAGATAATTCCTGAGTTGGTAGGTAGGGGGCAGGGCGAGAATGATGAGATGGTGGAAGCTCTTCGAACAGCACCAGATTTCGCTGTCATCAATAACAAGACAAAGGTTGTCCATCTGATCGAAGTAAAATATCGAAAAACACTTAAAAATAGTGAAGTTCTCAGTATCGTAAAACGCATGAGTCAAAGCTGGAATCCTTCCTATCTTTTTCTGGCAACTGTTCAGGGGTTTTACTTCGGAGAGGTAAAAGAAATCATTAAACGCAAGGGAAAGATTGAATTGCTCAACCATCCACAAATTCCTAAAGCCACACAACAAAGCTTCCTAAAAATACTTAACGATTTTGAGTCTTAAATGACAACGAACGTAAGAATCCCCGTGAGGGGATTCTTACTACGAGGGCGGCTACCGGGAATCGAACCCGAATTATCGGTACCACAAACCGATGCACTAACCGTTGTACTATAGCCGCCATGCTATAATATGTGTCACGAGGACACGTGCGGGACATACTAATGGTTTTTTGATGGTTTGTCGAGATAGTCCTTAAACCCTCTAGTCAAGTAGAACAGGACTGCTACAATTTATATAGAAGCGAAGGGTTTATCATTTAAGAGATTAATGTATGAACGTTCAGAAATTAGCTAAATTATTCGGAATCGTGTTTGTGCTCATTGGAGTACTCGGGTTTGTGCCTGGAGTAACTACCGATGGACACTTGCTCGGTATCTTTGAGGTCGATGCCTTGCACAATATTATCCACCTAGCGACTGGTCTGATTGCCATTTGGGCGGCATGTTCGCTTGCTCACGCGAAACTTTTCTTCAAAGTGTTCGGTGTGGTGTACGCACTTGTGACAATCCTCGGCTTTGCGATGGGTGGTGATGTGCTCGGACTCATCCACACTAATGGGGCAGACAACATCCTGCATCTCCTGGTTGCAATTGTAGCCTTGTACGCTGGATTTGTGGCAAAAGAGTAAAATTAACAAAACACCGCGGCCACTGGCCGCGGTGTTTTGTGTTTTCATTTGCTCATAGTGCCACTTTCCACTAAACTAAAGGTAATGGATAAGCCATCATTTATTTTGACGGTGCTTTATACTTTAGCGATAGCGGCTGGGGTTGGATTTTATGTTGCGCGGCTTATTTTCTAGGGTTTGTGTTATCGCTAGCCTGGCTTTATTTTCTCCCGCTCTTTCTCTAGCGGAGACGATCCATCAAGATGTAAAAGAAACGGTCTCAGGGACTGTGCTTGAAATTGTAAGTAGTGAAGAACGGGAGGTGACTGGCACCGACACCACCACCAGCGTACAAGAGGTCAGGGTACTGCTAGAGGAAGGTGAAAAGAAAGGGGAAGTCGTACCAATGACCGTTGAGATGATAAAGCTTGAGGTGGACGATAAGGTTTTTGTTAATCGAGTTGTGACTATCAATGGCGATGAGTACATCACTTTCTCAACTTATGAAAGACGGCCGATGCTCCTTGGTATTTTTGCACTCTTTGTAGCAATGCTACTTTGTATCTCCAAGTGGCAAGGGGTGCGGGCACTGCTCTCGCTAGCAATTAGCGTTGCTGCGATTATCTTCGTGCTAGTCCCAGCGCTTTTAGCAGGATATGATCCAGCGCTAACTACCCTAGGTATCGCCGCCATTATTTTAGCTTTTGCTCTCTTTGGTACACACGGGTTTAACGCCCGCTCGACTATTTCGTTTATTGGAACTTTCAGTGCGGTGCTTATTACTTGCGTCTTATCATATGTATGTGTGAGGGGAATGCGATTGACTGGTTTTAGTGATGACGCCTCGGTATATCTCAACTTTGCGACTAATGGCTCGCTTGATCTGGCGGGTTTACTACTGGGAGGAATTATCATCGGTATTTTAGGGATCCTTGACGATGTCGCAGTTACGCAAGCCTCTGTGGTCGCACAACTCAAGGCTGCCAACCCACTGTTTAATTTTAAGGAACTGTATACTCGCGCGATTGCAGTAGGGCGCGACCATATTGGTTCAATCGTAAATACCCTCGCTCTCGCGTATGTCGGGGTTTCGTTGCCACTAATTTTACTTTATGCCAAAGCGGGGAGTAATATGTCCGCGATTTTCAATCAAGAAGTGGTGGCGGCCGAACTCACGCGCATTATTGTTGGTAGCATCGGACTCATTATGGCGGTGCCGGCTACTACTGCTGCCGCGGCCTGGTACTACCAAAAGCATGAAGTTGACAGTCAATCTGATTCATTACCTCACCACCACCATCATCATTAATAAGCTATACTCTACCTATCTATTTTACGAGATAAGTACTAATTTGTAGTTATGAAAGCATTTGTTGCAGAATTTAAAGCCTTTGCGATGAAGGGCAATGTCCTCGACCTGGCGGTGGCGGTGGTTATCGGCGGCGCATTTGGAAAGATAGTGTCTTCACTAGTGACCGACATCATCACTCCGTTAATCGGTCTGCTCATGGGAGGAATAAACTTTTCTGGTCTGGCCTACCGGCTTGGCGATGCCACCATGACTTACGGTGTCTTCGTTCAGTCAGTGCTCGATTTTATCATCGTAGCTTTAGCTATCTTTATGGTGGTTAAAGGTATTAATAAGGCACAAGCAGCTGTCGTTAAAAAGGAAGTGGCAGCCGAAGTGCCAAAGAGTCCCTCCGAGGAAGTCTTACTCCTGCGCGAGATCCGCGATCGGCTTAGTCGATAGGTAAAAGAGAGCAGCGAGCGAAGCTCGCTGCTCTCTTTCTATACCACGAAACACTTTCGGCGACTTGAAAATCTAGGCAAAAACCAAAACTATTTTGTATAGGAGTGGTGATCGAACTTATCCACACACTCGAGGATACGTTGACGCAAAATAGCCCTCGTTTGGCACCCATAAAAATAGCCAAGCAGGAACTAGCGGTGCTATAGTAAGGGAACCACACGAGGTCTCGTGTGTCGGAGGTAAGACACACAAACTCCTATCGAGTTTAGAACGCCATATTTCATTATGGTGGTGTGTTAGTCGCGACCTACGCTAGATAAATTTACGATTTGCTTTGTTATCGTCCAGTGAAATAACCCTCGCCGTACAAATCGTACGACCCAAGTCATTTTCATCCGATTCTTCGCAACTCATTAAATTTAGCTAGCTCACCACATCGCTTGTGAACCTAATTGTGCTGCCTGTAGTAGAGACAGCAGTCTTCCACCAATTACGTTCGTGCGCGATGATCCTACTTTTACTAACGTAGTTTATTGGTATGAACATCGAAACTATTCGAAAGCGTGACGGCTCACATCGGCCTTTTGATATCGTGAAGATTGAGAACGCCATCGCCAAAGCCCTGGCCGAAACAGGCGAAGGCAATCGCGATGCAGCTATCGAAGTAGCCGAACTGGCCCACAAAAAAGTTGTCGCCATGTGTGTGCAAGCCGGTACAGCTGAAACTGGTAGTGAACTAGCCAACAAATGTATCGATGGAAGTCCCGCGGTGGAAGAAATTCAAGACTTAGTCGAACAAGCTCTCATGGAGAAGGGTTTTTTCATGACGGCTAAGGCCTACATCATCTATCGCAACGAACGTAAGAAGTTACGTGAGCGTGATATCTTTGCCAAGCGCCAGAACTTCAAGCCCTACGAGTACCCAGAACTCTATGAATATACTACCGCCATCCGTCATTCATATTGGGTACATACCGAGTTTAACTTCACGTCTGACGTGCAAGACTTTCACGTTAATGTAAACGAAGCGGAGCGCGGCGCTATCAAAAACGCTATGCTAGCGATTGCGCAGATTGAGGTAGCAGTGAAGACTTTTTGGGGCGACATCTACAAAAAAATGCCAAAACCAGAAATCGGTGCCGTCGGAGCCACTTTCTCTGAATCGGAGGTGCGTCACGCCGATGCCTACGCCCACTTGCTGGAGATCTTGGGCCTCAATGACGAATTCAAAAAGATCAAAGACATACCAGTCATTCAGCAACGAATGGACTACTTAGAAAAGGTGATTGAACTCTCCCGAACCCAAGAAAATAAGGATTATTTCCAATCAGTCATGCTCTTCTCTCTATTTGTCGAGCACGTGTCACTCTTTTCTCAGTTTTTGATCATAATGTCATTTAACAAACACCGAAATCTCTTCAAGGGTATTTCAAATGCGGTAGAGGCTACCTCAAAAGAAGAAAACCTTCACGGGATGTTTGGGATTGACGTCATCAACATCATTAAGGAAGAGCATCCCGAATGGTTTGATCAAGACTGTCGCGACCGGGTCGTTACTGCTTGTAGGGAAGCCTACGAAGCGGAGAGTAGTATTGTTGACTGGATTTACGAGGCGGGCGAGCTCAGCTTCATGCCAGCGGCGAACGTAAAAGAGTTCATTAAACATCGCTTTAACAACTCATTGGCTTCTATTGGAATGCCGCGCATCTTCGAAGTCAGTGACGCTCTCTTAGAGGAGACCGATTGGTTTGACGCCGAAGTGATTGCCACTAAGCATGTCGACTTCTTTCAAAAGCGTTCAATCAACTACAATAAGCGTTCCGCTAGTGTCACCAGTGACGACTTGTTCTAAAAGCACATATTTCAGCGTTGTGCGTCGAAGTGTGACGTTCACCATACGTCCAGTATGGCTCACGACCCACCTCTAGCACGCCTTGAAATCTGCACTTTTAGAGACAAGTCATTAAGATAAAGTATAATTGTCGCGATTAATTAATAACCGAACAACTGATATGGAACCATGGTACTGGCTGAACGAAAATAGTCGCGGATTTCTAGCCCGAGGTTATCTTGCCCCTGGACAAACTGCTGAAGAACGCATTCGTGTGATTGCAGAAACAGCGGAAAAGTACCTCAAGCAAGAAGGTTTTGCTGATAAATTTGTCGATTACATGTCGCGCGGTTGGATATCGTTGGCTTCGCCAGTCTGGGCCAACTTCGGCGACGATAAAGGGTTACCGATTAGTTGTTTTGGTTCTTATGTCGACGACAACATGGGTAGTATTCTCTACACCAATGCTGAAGTAGGGATGATGAGTAAGTACGGTGGTGGTTGTTCGGGTTTTTTCGGAGCTCTGCGAGCACGAGGGGCCACAATTGGTAATGACAATGGTTTTTCTTCTGGCTCAGTACATTTCATGCAACTGTTTGAAACTCTCGTTGTAGTGGTATCACAAGGTTCAGTTCGCCGGGGGCACTTCTCTCCCTACTTGCCGGCGGAACACGACGACATCATGGAGTTTCTTGATATCGGTACTGAAGGCAACCCTATTCAGAAGCTTACCCACGGCGTGACGGTAGGGGACGACTGGATGGAAGCAATGATTGCGGGTGATGAGAAGAAACGTAAAGTGTGGGCCAGGATTATTCAACGCCGAGGTGAAATGGGCTATCCGTACATCATGTTTAGCGACACCGCCAACAACAATACTGTTGATGTCTACAAAGACAAAAACCTTCGCATTCATGCTAGCAATATGTGTAGCGAAATCATGCTACCAAGCAAAGAAGATTGGTCATTCGTGTGTTGTTTGTCATCTATCAATCTTCTTCACTACGATGCTTGGAAAGACACCGACTTGGTAGAAACCATGACGGCCTTCCTCGATGCTGTGATGGAGGAATTTATCATTAAGCTCGAAACTCTCCGCGATCACACCGAACCGGAGAAGCGTCGGGCCTTCGACTTTATGCAGCGAGCGTACAACTTCGCTAAATCAAATAGAGCTCTCGGTCTTGGTGTCCTTGGATACCACTCTCTACTTCAAGCCAAAGGCCTGGCTTTTGAAAGTGATGAAGCGGCTACTCTCAACCGCGAAGTATTTAAAGTTATTAAAGACAAAGCCGATGCTGCGACTATTGAGCTAGCCAAGACTCTAGGCGAACCAGAAGTGCTTAAGGGTTATGGTCGCCGTAACACCACCCTTCTTGCGATTGCACCGACTACTTCTTCGGCTTTCATTCTTGGACAAGTGTCACAAGGTATCGAACCGATTTGGTCTAACTGTTATGTGAAAGACGTCGCCAAGATGAAAGTAACTATCAAAAATCCTACTTTACAAAAACTCCTTCAAGAGAAGGGTCATGATGACAAAGTAACTTGGGACAGTATTCGTGACAACGACGGCTCAGTCCAAAATCTCACTTGTCTAACCGACGACGAGAAGGCGATTTATCGTACTTTCTCCGAGATTGATCAAAGTAAAGTAATCGAACAAGCGGGAGACAGACAAAAGCACATCGACCAAGCACAATCACTCAATATCATGGTAGCTCCTGACACACCAGTGAAAGATATTAACGCTCTCTACATCCAAGCCTGGAAGCAAGGGGTAAAAAGCCTCTACTATCAGCACTCCATGAACGCTGCCCAGCAAATGATCCGCAAGAAACTGATTGAAAACGAAGGGAAGAATAAATGAGCAAACGAGCGCAAGCGACTATGCGCGCCCTAATTTTTAAGGAGACGTAAGTCGACTATAAAAATGGAAGTACTCTTGGGGTGCATTTAGTTCCGAATTTGCCCATTTCCGAGGGCAAATTCCTGGAACTGGTCAAACGCTAACAAAGTTTAATTCACAGAACAAAACAGGCCGGAAGCGTTGCTTCCGGCCTGTTTTATTTCTGTCTGGAGAGACCCTGTTGAAATCTTTTATTGTGGAGGAGGGGAGTGGGGTATTATTAGATGAGCAAAGAGCAGGATGCTCAATGCGAACATGTTTTGTTACTAAAAATGGTGCAGAATAGGGACTACGTGTCGCGACCACGCAGTCCCCGCTCTGCACCCTTTTTTGTTATCATATCCCCGTATGCGATTTCCATACCTTGTGGCTTTAGTAACGAGCATCGCAGTGGCGGGAACTTTTTGGTATCAATCGACGGCCTATATTTGTCCAGCGCCACTTACTTATAAACTGGGACAACTCGATAGTCACTTCACTATCTCTCGCGCGGAAGCAATAGCGAAAATTGCCGAGGCAGAAAGGGCTTGGGAAGAAAAAACTGGTCGTGAGCTCTTTCAATACGAAGAAAATGGAAAGTTAGTGATTGACTTTGTGTTTGATGACAGACAGGCGGAGTCCAACTTAGAAGGAGCCGAGCGAAACCAACTTGACGCACAATTTGCTGAAACTGAGACTCTCAAAAAAACAATTGAAGATTTACAAGAAAACTACAAAGAGACATCAGAAACGTATGAAAATAATGTGGAGGCTTATGAGACAGCGCTCGCTAGACACAACGAGCAAGTGACGAGATATAACGATCAAGGAGGGGCGCCAAGTGATATCCATGCTGACTTAGAGCGCGAACGGCAGACATTAGATGATCGTTTGAACAAACTTAATGCCGACGCCGACGCTCTTAATAAGCTGGCTCAAAATATAAATACGCTAGGACAAAAAAGCAACGAACTGATAGATGCCTATAATAATCAAGTCGGAGCATATAACGAAGAGTATGGTTTCGCAAAAGAATTTACTCAAGGAGATTACCAAGACAAGCGAATCAATATCTACAAATTTTCTACCAACGAGGAGTTAATTTCAGTTCTAACCCACGAACTAGGACACGCACTTGGTATCGAACACGTTGCTGACAGTTCGGCGGTCATGTACTATTTACTAAAGGAGGGCAGTTCATCAGTGGCTCTTAACGATGCTGACATTGAGGCGTTTACAGCGGTTTGCGGCACGGGCGGCGAATGGGAATTTAAACTTCGTCAATTTATTAGAAACATTTTAAATTAAATTTATGGGAGCATTTTTCAACGTTAGATATAACCGGGCTATCACAGCCTTGGTAATTTTGCTGCTGGGTGTAGCGCTGGCTTCATACGCCTATGGTAATTACCAGATGACAAAGTCCATGTACCCAATGCCAATGAATATTTCGGTCACGGGTGAGGGGGAAGTCAACGCTATTCCTGATATCGGACAATTTTCTTTTACGGTAACAGCCAATGGAACAGAGGCCACAATGGCGCAAGAGGCCGCAGCGACAAAAATTAACGATATTCTCGCCTACCTTAAACAGGAGGGAATAGAAGAAAAAGATATCAAGACGGAAAACTATAATCTGTTCCCCAAGTTTCGTTTTGAAGAACAACCATGTTTTGAAGATCTGGGCACAAGATCATTGTCACGAGCGACTTGTTTACCCGGACAAGAAGTACCCGATGGCTTCGAAGTATCTCAAACTATAGCGGTAAAGGTGCGCGATACCGCCAAGGCAGGGGTGCTAATTGCCGGGGTTGGCAACATGGGCGCTACCAATATAAGCAGCCTTACCTTTACAGTTGATGACACGAGTAAGCTAAAAGACGAGGCTCGTAGTAAGGCAATCGCTGATGCGAAAGCCAAGGCAGATAAAATCGCCGCTGACTTAGGAGTGGAAATTGTCAGGATAACTAATTTCTATGAGAACGAAGGTTATTATGGAGAAGCATATGGTTATGGTGGAGGAAACGACATGATGGCTAAGACCGAATCGGCAGTGGCTCCAGGTACCCCAGTCGGGGAAGACACCACCAAGGTGAGTGTGAGTGTGTCGTTTGAGGTTGAGTAGGCGCTTTGTCAAACGGCACCTGGCCTCTGGCCAGGTGCCGTTTGACATTTATCAAGATGGGCGTACTATGTATATAACAAGGCGCCCCAGAGGCGTTTTAAAATTGGAAAAATTATATATGACTCAATTAATAAAATACATAAAAGCGACTGCGGCTGAACTACGCCAAGTAAATTGGCCAAGCCAAAAAGAAACTATCACCTATACGATTCTGGTAATTGTCGTTTCTACCATCGTGGCATTATACGTCGGTGCATTTGACTACCTTTTCTCACAAGGCATCAATACGCTCATTCATACTTTCTAAATACTATGGCAAAACAACATGGAACAGGTGAGCGTAATTGGTACGCCATTCACACCTACTCAGGCTATGAGAACGCGGTAGCGCGTAACCTCAAGCAACGTATCGATTCACTCAACATGAATGATAAGATTTTTGCCGTGGTGGTACCGACTGAAAAGAAAATTCGAGTCAAAGGTGGTAAGCGAGTGACTGAAGAAGAACGTATTTACCCAGGGTACGTACTAGTGGAGATGATTGTGGACGATGAGTCTTGGTTTGTGGTTCGTAACACTCCACGGGTAACTGGTTTTGTGGGTAGCGGTACTCAGCCAGTACCGTTAACAGAATCCGAATACAACGCACTCGTAAAGCAGATGTCGACTGACGACGTCAAGCATAAGGTAGATTTTTCTGCTGGAGACTTTATCACTATTGTGGATGGTCCTTTCAAAGATCTCGAAGGTAAGGTAGGTGAAGTAGATGAGAAGAGCGGCAAGATTAAGGTGTTGGTCTCAATGTTCGGGCGGGAGACGCCAGTTGAGCTAGACTTCCTCCAAATCAAAAAGGTATAAATCAGCGATTGACTTTGTCGCTACGGAATTTTGTTCGGTCACCGTACATTAAGTACGTCTCTCTCACAAAATTACTAAGCTTCGCGTCACTCATCTGACTTCTACCTTTTTGGAAACTTTAGATAACATGGTAAGAAAAGCCGCGAGTACAACTCGCGGCTTTTCTGATTTATGTCATACTTTAAATCTATGGAATACTTACCACTTATCGGAACAGTCTTACTGATCCATTTGCTCGCTGTAGCAAGTCCGGGTCCAGATTTTATTGTCGCTGTCAAAAATTCACTTACTTACTCTCGTAAGACGGGTCTATATACAGCTATTGGTTTTGGCTTAGGAATAGGGGCCCATACTATCTACTGCATGGCGGGGATTGCACTCATCATCTCAAAGTCAATCTTATTATTTAATGGGATCAAGTTTGTCGGCGCAGGATACCTCATATATATTGGATATAAATCACTTAGAGCAAGGTCGTTGCCTATAAGTATGGAGAAATCTGTACAGCAGTCTGATATCTCAGCGTTTGCAGCGATAAGAATTGGCTTTTTGACTAATGTTTTAAATCCAAAAGCGACACTCTTTTTTCTTAGCCTCTTCACTTTAGTCATCTCCCCAGACATCCCCGTTAGTGTCGTTGGGACCATCAGTTTATTAATGGTCATTGATACCATGGTCTGGTTCTCCCTTGTGGCTGTCTTTTTTACGAATCCACTGGTGCAAGCGAAGTTCGACTCCTATCAGTCAGCTTTCAATAAAGTATTCGGAAGCTTACTTATTCTACTAGGTCTAAAAATTGCCTTTAGTAGCCGATGAGCTTGCCAAAATAGGGTTTTTCTTCTATGATACGCGGGCTTCAGAGAGGGGTGCGGATATCGACTGCGCTTCGCTCACACAACAATAATTAACGAACAACATGGCAAAGAAACTAACAAAACTTATTAAGGTACAGGCTAAAGGTGGTAAGGCTACCCCAGCTCCACCACTAGGGCCGGTACTTGGACAAGCAGGTATCAACATCGGTGAATTCGTCAACCAATTCAACGAAAAAACACGTGACCGAATGGGGGACATTGTCCCAGTAGTGATTTCTGTCTACGATGACCGTACTTTCGACTTCGTCGTTAAGGTGTCACCAATGTCTCGTTTGATTTTGAAAAAAATCGGCAAGGACAAGGGTGCTTCCAAAAACAAAACGCAGACGGCTGGCTCTATCACCAAAGCGCAAGTGCGCGAAGTGGCAGAGGAGAAGATGCCCGACCTCAACGCGGCTTCTATCGAAGCCGCCATGAAGATTGTCGAAGGCTCTTGTCGGTCTATGGGGGTAAAAGTGATTGATTAGACTTCCAAAAAAATGGAAGAAAACGGTTGGGCCCTAGGCCCAACCGTTTTCTTGACATAATTGAAAATTATTGTTTATATACAGCTCGTTGTCCTGGTTTGAAAGAAAGCGGTTTGCATCGCGTCACAAGCCACGGATATCGTTCCAATTCGTTTTAAAAGAGGGGACCATAAATGGTACAAAAAATAGTAAGAGCTGCTGTAAAGAGGCTGACTTCAAGAGGAGAAAAGCCACTTGAGCGGCGGTTGCTAATTGTCATCCGAGCCGTCGATGGTGACTTGGTGCTTCAGAAAAGACAGGCCGATCATCGACCCCGACACCACTACAAGAAGGAAGCGAGGACATTGCTCCATAGTTTTTTTCCACCGAAAGCGGAAAAATTCTGCGCCAAAACTAAGGCTGATGACGTCTTTCATGGAGTACTTGATTTTCGTCGCACTAGTGACATCGTAGTGAAGCACTACTTTGAGCGCGATTCGGTTGCATGGCATCCAGTCTTGGTGGATATTGCCTATATTGGTTTGAGTAAGGAATTCATTTCGAATCGAGCCAAGAAAGGTGGAGGCATGAAAGAGTTAATTCTCGGCCCACTGCTAGAGCATCCATATCGGGAGAAACTGCTAAAGCTTTTCCCACCTGAATCAAATATTTCAGTTTAAAGCTCAGGCGTTGATTAGTACCATTTGGCCGTCGCACTTCGCGGCGGCCTTTTGCTATAATTGAGCTAGGTTTGTAGACTAAGGTTTGTTAGTTCATTGAATGAGAGAGGGGATAGATTATGCGATTGGAAACGAGATTAGCCTCACGGGGCGTAAGCAACGTCGCGGGACTGTTTTTTGACCTTCACAATCATGAGATTAGGCTGTGCTTTGCGCTTCCAACAGCGGCTCACCTGGACGGAAAGGGAAACTACACTGTCCCAGGTGGACGTATCCGTCGGCTCGGAGCGCATCGTTTTGAGCCGGTCCGTACGGCCATGTATCGTGAGTACGGAGAAGAAACTGGCGGCACAGAAGATGACATTCTGATTTTGTCTGGTGTCGGCGCTCCAATTTCACACTGCACTGGTCGCGGTGAAATAAAGCTGGTGCAAGGTTTTGCTGGTATCGTGGCTAAATCATGCAGCTCGCCGCAAGATGCCGACGAAATCAAAAGTGTCGACTGGCTCACTCCAGACACATGGCAGAGGGCAATCAACACCATGAATCAAGGCAAGCAGCAACTTGTTCTCAATATCATGAGAGGCACTTGTCAGCTCAGTCGAATGTATCCTTGTGTCAAGCGTGAGATTACTCGTTTTTTAGCCGAGATGGACAGTCACACGTTTGCTCGCTAAGCCCTCAACCTACCTTCCCAAAGGGGCCCTCACGGGCCCCTTTCTTCTTTTTATAAAAACGGTATAGTTGTCGGCATGCGATTTATAGCTATCAAGACCCGGATATTACAACCACCCCAAGACGACTTGTTTGATGCCTTGGATGAGGCATTGGTTGATGTTATAGAAGGCGATTTGGTGGTAGTGTCTTCAAAAGTTGTTTCTATTAACGAGGGGAATTGCGTTTTAATCGAGGGAATAGACAAGGCCGCTTTGGTGGCACAAGAGGCAGAACTTATTGTGCCACGCGCTTACTGGCCTTCACCCCTGACCGTCAGACACAATGCTTTCATTGGAACGGCTGGGATTGATGAGAGTAACGCCAACGGACACTACATTTTGTTACCGAAAGACCCTTTTAAGAGTGCTAAGGAAATCCAATTGTATCTACAAAATCGTTTTGGTCTTAAGAAAGTAGGTGTCATCATCACAGACAGTCATTCAGCCCCGCTAAGGCGAGGGGCGACAGGGGTGTCAATTGGCTACGCTGGTTTTGCGCCAACGATTAATTACGTCGGAGAGCCAGATTTATTTGGTCGCGAAATGAAAATTGAAGTAGCGAATATCGTCGATGCGCTAGCGGCAGGAGCAGGAGTAGTGATGGGAGAAACCAACGAATGTCAGCCAGTTGTTGTTATTAGAGACATACCAAATCTGACTTTTACTGAAGAAGAAACCAAACAAAATTTTCTCGTTCCTTTTGCTGAGGATACCTTCCGGGTGCTTTACGAACGTTTCCTTTGATAATCAATCCACTGATAAGAAAGACCATTATGTTCTTGAATCGGGTGTTTGACGGCGACATCAAAGTCGTTTTCAAATTCTGGGAAATACGAGTCCGCCACTGGTTCGTCGTCGACTATCGTGAGGTAGAGTTTGTCAGTGTAAGGCAGGACTTGCTTGTAGATTTCTGAACCACCGCCAATGTGAATTTCTTCATCGTCAAGTTCGAGTGCCCGGGCGATGGCGGCTTCTATTGAAGTAAACGTTTCTATACCTTCGTAAGTATAGTCAGGGTCGCGTGTTACGACTAAGTTTGCTCGGCCTGGAAGCGGTTTCCCCAAGTAACCAATAATTGATTCAAATGTTTTGCGTCCCATGATGATAGGGTGGCCAAGAGTGAGTGCTTTAAAGCGTTTCATGTCGGCAGGAATATGCCAGAGAAGTTTCCCTGCCATGCCGATAGCGCGATGCTTTTCGCTCAACGCCACTACAATACAAATTTTGGCAGTCCATTCATTCATGCGATTGATTATGCCACAGTCAAAACCGCTTGTCTTTTTGCTAGCTTGGGTGACCGCAGTATAATAAAGCCACTAATTTTCTTGCCCTATGTCACATTTTGAAATCGAAGTTAAAAGTTTACTAGGGGAGAGCGCCCGAGCTGAAGCCCTCAAACAAAAGATGTTGGAACTTGATCCCAATACAAATTTGGTTTCTAGTAATAAGCAGCTCAATCACTATTTCGAGGGAGGGGACATGCAAGATTTGTATAACAACGTCGAGTCTTTATTTGATGAAGCGGCTCAAGCTAAACTAAAGAGCACTATCGAGCGCGGGAAAGAGTTTTCAATTCGTACGCGCCAGAAAGAAGACGAGGTGTTTTTAGTGGTCAAAGCTTCGATTGATGAAGGGACTAGCGCCAACACGGTAAAGCGGATGGAATTTGAGGAGCCGGTAACTATTACTCTTGATGAACTTGATTCTCTTATGTTGGGGGCAGGCTTTATGTATCAGGCTAAATGGTCCCGGGAGCGTGAGGAATACGCTTATAAAGGTACCAGTGTGTGTTTAGATAAAAACGCTGGCTACGGCTACTTGGCCGAGGTTGAGAAAATTGTTCAGGATGAAACATTGGCTGATCAAGTGCGAGCTGAGATTGATGAAGTGATGGCTGAGCTAGGTCTCATCGAGCTAGAGCAAGACCGCCTCGCCCGCATGTTCGACCACTACAACCAAAACTGGCCAGAATATTATGGGACCGACCGAGTATTTATAATTGAGTAGTCTATGTTTCTCTCAGATAAAGATATAAAGTTAGAGGTAGAAGCGGGGAATATCACTCTGGAACCGTTTGTACCAGATCAGTTGCAGCCGGCGACGTATGATATTCGCTTGGGAAATAAATTTATTATTAACGATTCACATTCAACTCAGGCGATTGATCCAGTAAAAGGAATTTTCCCTAAAACTCAAACCATTGAAGTGGCGGACGGCGACGAGTTTGTTCTCCATCCAGGGGTGAGTATTCTTGGTTACTCAAAGGAAAAATTTGGTTCAGATAAGTACCTGATTGAAGTTAACGGCAAGTCTTCATTGGCTCGGATTGGTTTGATCGTGCACAACTCCGCCAGTATTGTGAATCCTGGTCATGTTTTGAATATTGCGCTAGAACTTTGCAACTTAAATAACGTGCCTATCGTCCTGCGCCCAGGAATGGGAATAGCGCAGCTAAGCTTTTCAACTATATCTTCCCATACCGACCGAAATTACAAAGAAACCGGACGCTACAACACAGACAATTTTAAGAGCTATGTTCCACCTAAGGAAACTAATTGATACATCATGTCCAATAAACACCCAGAGTACCAATACTTAGATCTAATGGCTGAAATTCTTGAGAAGGGGAGTCGTCAAGTTGACGCACAATCTAAGGACGTGACCTACAGTTTGTTTGGTAAGCAGATGCGGTATGACTTGAGTGAAGGACTGCCACTTCTCACCACCAAGAAAGTGTATTGGAAGGGGGTGTTGCATGAACTCCACTGGTTTCTTTCGGGGCAAACCAACATCAAGTATCTGGTTGATAACAAGGTAAACATTTGGAATGATTATCCGTTTCGGATTTACAATGACAAACGTGAAGCTAATGACTGGCCCGAGATCACCAAAGATGAATTTATTGAAAAAATCATCAATGATGAAGTCTATGCAGCGCAGCACGGTGAGCTGCCGCACATCTACGGTGAGATGTGGCGCAAGTGGCCACGCAAAGATGGCGGAGGAGTGGATCAGTTGCAATGGGTAGTGGATGAAATAAAAGCCGACCCGAATTGTCACAACGCGATTGTAACCAGCTGGAATCCAGAGTATCTCTATGCGATGGCGAAGCCTGGAGAAGCCGCGCGCTTCCCGATTTGCCATAATATGTACCAGGTTAATATCAATCAAGGGAAGCTTTGCCTACAGCTTTATCAGCGTTCAGCCGATATTTTCCTTGGTGTACCGTTTAACATCGCGAGCTACGCACTTCTGACAATGATTCTTGCCAAGATTACTGGCTATGAAGCAGGAGAGTTTGTGCATACTTTCGGAGATGTACATATCTACGAAAATCACATTGAGCAGGCTAAGGAGCAAATGAGTCGCGAACCGATGGCTTTTCCAAAAGTGACTATCAGTGACGAAGTCGCTTCGCTCGAGACCTTCCGCCCCGAACACGTGACCCTGCACGACTACGAAGCCCATCCGCCTATCAAAGCCGAGATGGCCGTAGTGGGAGGCTTCCACGCGGGCATTCACGCTAATCGGTCGACTAATGCTTAAGTGATATTGGCCCCTTAAGGGCCAAAGCGCGTTTGTGTTATACTGAAAAACAAACCAATACCATACTATGATTTAACGTACTTCGTTCGCATGTTTAAGCAGAATTATTACTGAATTAACCTTTTACCATAAATATGAACGAATACGATTTCATCAAGAATCAAGACAAGGAAATTTACGAGGCTCTGCTGGGAGAAGAGGAGCGGGAGCGGACAGGGATTGAGTTGATTCCCAGTGAGAACTACGTGAGCCGAGCCGTACGAGAGGCCAATGGTTCGATTTTCACCAACAAATACTCTGAGGGTTATCCAGGGAAACGTTACTACGGCGGGCAAGAGTATACCGACATGGTGGAACGCATTGCGATTGAGCGAGCCTGCCAGCTGTTTAAGTGTAAGTACGCTAATGTGCAACCGCTCTCTGGTGCGCCAGCCAACGTGGCGATGTACTTCGCGCTGATGGAGCCTGGGGACACGGTGCTCGGAATGGATCTTTCGCACGGCGGACACCTTACTCACGGACACCCCACTACTGCTATCAACAAAGTCTTTAACTTCGTTCGTTACAAAATGAAAGATGTCGATACGGGTGAGATAGACTACGATGAGTTGCGAAGGGTGGCTCTTTTGGAGAAGCCGAAGATTATTCTGGCTGGCTTTTCGGCTTATAGTCGGGAGCTTGATTATGCGAAATTTGTCGAGATTGCCAAAGAAGTCGGCGCGTACACGGTGGCTGACATGGCGCACATCGCGGGACTGATTGCCGGTGGGGCACTTAAGAATCCGTTTGACTACGGATTTGATGTGATCACTACCACTACCCACAAAACATTGCGAGGACCACGTGGCGGTATGATTCTAACCCGAGAAGATGCTGATATCGCCAAACGTATCGATAAGGCTGTGTTCCCGGGCATGCAGGGCGGACCGCATATGAATCTCATCGCCGGTAAGGCCGTGGCTTTTGGTGAAGCTCTCAAGCCAAGTTTTAAAGACTACGCAGCGCAGATCCTAAAAAATGCTAAAGCGATGGAGACAATCTTTAAACATGAAGGGGTACGTTTACTTTGTGGCGGAACCGACAACCACTTACTTTTGGCCGATGTGTACGGATCATTAGGAATTACTGGTAAAGAGGCCGAAGTAGTGCTGGATGAGGTAGGGATTACCTTAAATAAAAACATGATTGCTGACGAGCCGCGCACCGCGATGGATCCGTCTGGTATCCGCTTTGGTACGCCAGCTATGACCACTCGCGGTATGAAGGAAGGGGAGGCAACCAAACTAGCGGAACTGATGATAGCTACTATGCGGTCAAAGGACGATGCAGAAGAAAAGGCACGTATCCGTGCCGAGGTTAAAGCACTCGCCGAAGCGTTTCCAGTGCCGGAGAAATTTGTTTAGAGTCCGCACAAAACGACTGGAATCCCTTGGATTCCAGTCGTTTTCAGACACTACACAAACACGCCTGTAAAGCTTGCATTTTAGTAAAACTATGGTATTATATAAAGGATTGTTCCTTCACAAAGTGCGGACGGTCGTAGCCAAAAGTCTTTCTGTACACAGATGGCCTTTTGGCTACGACCGTCCGGTCTAGCCTCTTTTGGCGAGCAAGCCATATCTTGAAAGGATGACGACATGACTAAGATCATGACCGCATCACCGATGACCGACGGACAGATCGATAACGTTGTCGATAAGCTCCGCGCCTCTCTGCGCAAGCACCGAGGCGAAATCTCTTCCGACACCGCTCAGTCTGTGCTCGGCACCGACAATCTCGGTATGGTGCTCTACGCACCGTTTCGGCAGCTGGCGGAGATGGCTAGGAACGTCATCGTTCGTCGTGTCACGGTCAACCGCAAGCGCACGGCCGAGGCCGCGCTCGCCGCCACTGGCCGTAAGCAGTACACCACCGATGTGGTCGTCGCGACCATGCCGAACGGTGAAGGCGAAGAAGTCGAGGTGGTGTTTTTCAAGCCCGACCTATCTGGCAAGAAGAGCTTGATTTCGGATGATGATCTCGAAATCGAATTCAGCCGCCGCGGTCTTCGTCCGGCCGATCCGTTTGAAGCGGCGGCGGTGAGCGAGGCCGATCCCGCCTTTGCCGACGAACATCCGTACGGCACGCACTGGAAAAATGCGGCTGGCAAATGGTGTTTCGCCACGTTCAGCCGCTGGAACGACGAGCGCGAGCTCAACGTCGACCGCAACGACAATGGCTGGAGCGGCCGCTGGTGGTTCGCGGGCGTGCGCAAGTAGCGCTCAACCCTAAGTCACTTGGCTCTGGCCCTGTGACCCTTAGACCTTTGGTACCGCTTCCGATTTATCGGAAGCGGGCCATTTTTTTGATATACTCACAAAGGTATTAGGCGAATCTTGCGAGTGGTCACGGCTGCCCGCGGCCGAATCCAGTATCCATGCACTGAGAGTATCTGCGGTCACGGCTTCAGGTAGAGGGTGTATGTAGACACTTCAAAAAATTGAAGATACTTGGTGCAGAGTTCTTGGGCATTTATGATGCCGAATAAAATTCAACCCTAAGTTCATTTGTGTCCTCAAGGTGGTGGCTCGGATGGAACTCTGTACGTTTCGCCACGTTCAACCGCTGGAACGACGAGCGCAAGCTCAACGTCAACCGCAACGACAATGACTGGAACGACAACTGGTGGTTCGCGGGCGTGCGCAACTCTCTTTATTTCACAATCTCGCTATTCGCGGGATTGTGTTTTTATTAGTTGGCCACTCCAGCCACCAAGCATGCGCCCTACTTCGTCCAGGTGTAGTGATAGGTGAGCGTACTTCTTTGTGTCGAGTGACTTGGTCTCCCAGAGAATCATTAACAACACTTTCAAAGTGTCTATCTTCCGTATGCTTAAGCGGACGTAAGGAGCTTTTTCGTCTTTTCCTAGAAAGGCCGCCTGTGAGACTGCTTCCAAACTGGCAATAAATAGCGTGTCTATATGTTGTCCTAGTGTATACCGATGTTCTTTGGGAATTTCTTTGTAATACAAGTACCAAACAAGATATGTATCCTTCAACTTAAGTACCACCGGTATAAACTTCGGTTGTTGATTGTTGCGGGGGGGGGGGT
>JBBTYP010000002.1:0-7045 GCA_038061715.1 Patescibacteria group bacterium | reverse complement strand
CAGACCGACGTTTAGTACTTGTAGATAAGACAGCCCGACCGTCTGATTTTTCTTTACCACCCCACCGACAAGAAGAGGAATTGGCTGGACCACAATTGTACTCATACCACTATCCGATGATGCAGCCGTACCAATTGTAAGAGTTCGTTTGAAAATCGTGTTGAGTTTTAATGTGTCGCTACCGTAAAGCACAAAGTCGTACGAACCACGCGGCAGAGAGTCAGTTACTTTGTGTTTCCAGTCACCGTCGACGACACTAATCGTATTACTTTTGTACACCAGAGTATTAGTTCCTTTCTTGAAGATCTTGAGTGAGACTGTTTTTGTATTATCGGCAGTGCCCGAAAATGTCGGTGTCGTAGAAAGTGACGACAAAGTGCTTGCGTTAATGTGACCTTCTATCGGATACACCACCACCGAACACTCAACTTCTTTCTTGTCTTTACTAAACGTATAGGCATATGTGGTTTTGCTGGTCGGGGACTTAACTGAGTGACCAGTCAAAGGTATGCTATTTCCACTTCTATTTTCAGCTGCTGTGGCGTTGGCGCTAAACCAATAGATTTGCAAATCTCCACCCTTGTTCAACATCACCTCACTCTTGCCTTGAGCCACCACCATACCCGAAGTGGTTTTGAGCAACATTATACAGACCGGACCTACTTCCGCCGCTTTGGTTGAATTTGGTGCCAAAGTCAAAGCCACAAACACGAGGGCAAGTAACAGCTTAGGGACCGATAGTTTTGTGATGTACTTCATAGTCGTGACGCTAGAGGGATAATAAGAACATGGTTTTAGATGGCAAAACAAGAACGTCGTGAGACGTTCTTGTTCTAAACCGAGTATATAACTCTAGTAGCCAGCAACGTCGTTACCCACAATGTCGAAGTCTGATGGAGAATCCAAAAGCATAACGCCACTATGAATGTGAATATTTGGTGCCTTAGCAATAGCCTCTTGCCAAGTATCAGCCAAGACTGGCTTCACTTCACCTGAAGCGTCAACGTAGGCATAGGTTGCGGCACTGGCAAACATTGGCAGACTCATAAGAGCAAAAGCTACAGTAAGTCCGGCTACTGCGAACACAGTGCTGGCAGTGTGGATTGAGGTATTTGTTTTGTTCATAGTATTTTATATTTAGAAGGGTAACTAATTAATGAGATGTTATTTCTTCTACTATTGGAGCCGTTGTAATGGTAATAGTATTACAAGCGCATTACAGACTCTTTATGACAATGACATTTTTTCACTTAAACGTTACAGTCTCTCACCCTCTCTTAAAGCAGATAAGTTGCCAATGGAGTCGCAATTGGATTCATATAACTCTTTTAGTTTCTCTAGTCCACGGTGGGTCTGTACCGCGATAGCATTCTTTGTTTGCCCTGTAATGAGCGAGATTTCCTGAAGGGACAGATCTTGCATGTAGCGCAGGCGCATGACTCTTTGGTAGAGCATTGGCAGCTGTGCAATGAGTGTGGCAGCCTGCTCTCCATCAAGCATATCTTCCAAACGATGAGTATCGTTAAGCGATGGCTCAAAGCCCTTTTCAAGCATTACGTCAAGCGAGGTCGACTTCTTTCTCCGATACTCATCAACAATAAGAGCCTTTAGAATATGATAGAGGAACGCCTCCATGGTTTCTATTTTCCCTCCTTTCACCAAATACGTCCACGTTTTGAGAAACGTCTTTTGCGTGAGATCTTCAGCCAACGCTTCGTCATTCGTTTTTGAACGAGCGTACCGATTGAGCCGCTTATTGAAATCAGTGTACCCTGCTCCGAGAATGATTCGCTGTCGACGCATTTGTCTGTCGGTAATCATATAATGGTGCCGTTTGAGCGACAGTTAAATTACATTCCTATTACAAGCGTTTCCTGCGGTCTGCATTTTATCTTTGTCTGAGGCCAAAATTGGAGTTCGCATAGCCCCTTATGTGTTACATCAGTATTACAGAGACTGATGTAGTGATAGTGTTTCCAACAGAGCTATTATACCACATTCTGCAATATATATCTTGATGACCGTAATATGACACAAATATGTATTATTAAAAGAATAAATTTATACCAAAAAACTGGAATAAAATTATTTCCAGCTCTTCAAAATTTATATAACAGTTACATCAATACAATTGATTTCTTGGGTAGAAATAAATGCAATTCTAGAGACAGGATTTTGCCTTGAGAAATTCTATACTACTTGGAACTGCGCCTGACTTTATTTCAGCCACACGCACGTCGCCTAGAACATCTGCAAAACAAGCTTCTTGAGTAGATGTAACATTTGCTGGAACCTGGGAAGGATCAACACCCGCGCTGATAAGAGACTGTCTTTGCGCATCCGAAAGTTGGAACCCCGCAGCTGCAGTAGTTTTGGTATCGCTGCTTCTTGTCTCTATAACATTACTGCCAAATATCATAGGCTTGAGATTCATAGGGTCGGCCATAAAGAAGTACCCTCCAGCAAGCACGAGTAGTACAAAAATTATACCTAGCGTCACTAATGTGTTTGTAAAAGCTGTTTTCATAAGTCAAAAATACAGCCTTACTTACTACTTCGAATAAACTGCACAAGGGACAGCAGAACGATCGCACCGAGAACTGCTACCCCAAAGCTATAAAGATTGAACCCGCTTACTCCACCCATACCAAGTAAACTCATAATGAAGCCACCAAAGATCGCACCAATAATTCCCACCACTACGTTAAGGACAATTCCCTGCTGACTGTCTGTGTTCATGATCATTGATCCAATCCATCCAGCGAGTCCGCCGAAGATTATCCATACGATTATTCCCATATTGTTTATATTAGCTTTCTATAATAATTTTGCTCAGTTTCCTCAAGGCACATTAATCACTACACTTCCGATAGCTTTGCATCGGCTTCAGTTGTTGATACTGACTTACTCATTACAAATAATTTGATGACAGCGGTTGCCAAGAACCAATACACCAGCATCGCGAGTAGGGTAGACCACTCAAAGATACTTCCTTGAACGTAGTCGTGACGAAATACCGTAGCAAATGGCCAAGTAAATACATAAGAGATCGAATACACCAGGTCACTAAAAGCCGCTCCCGGATTTGCACCTAGGAGTTTAAGGACAAAACGGACAGCGAGGAGTGTTTCTACCAAGTACAAACCGTACCAAACAAATTGAACTCCCCTATACAGCGGTCGACTTGATTCACTTATCATAGAATGTAACTGATTTACCTAGTAACTAAAGTAAGGAGAAATAATCTCTCTCAACTTAAAAGCCGCTAGATAAATATTTTTATTACACGAAATGAACCCAATTTCTGGTTAGCAAAAAAACTCCATCAATATATGGTTAGGGTCTAACCTAGGTAATACTTACCAATTTGTTAATACCGCAATCCAAAGTAACGTGGGAAAAGCACCGAGGTACCGTCAGCTGTGGTTTCATCTAGCGCAATCGGAAGTTGCTGTGAGTGACGCGGCCATGGTAATGGTAGAGTACCGGTAAATGGCTTGTCACCAAATAGCACGTCAGCCACACCAGCTCCCTCTCCACCTGGCAACCAAGCGGCCACTAGCCCATCAAACGAATCGACTTCGTCCGCAATCAAGAGCGGCCGACCGGACACAATGACTACCACCACTTTATCGCAGCTGGCTTGTAGGTTATTAATGGCGAGCAAGTCCTCCGCATCGAGCGTTGGATACTCTTTGTCTCCCCAACCCTCGGCATATGGTTTTTCTCCCACGACAGCAATTCCCACCTCAGCCCTATTTCTATCAGTCGAAAAACTCCCGAGACGGTCGTACTCTACCTCTATTCCACTAGCAGCGACGCGTTCTTGAATCCCTGCCAAAATCGACGTCGCGCCCACTGGCCAATTACCATTCACTCCCTGCCACTCAATACTCCAAGCCCCCATCTGCTGACCGATGTTGCCGGCTGCTGAGCCCGCAACGCGGATGTGTCGAACATTAGTTTGTATTGGCAGTACCGCATCGTCATTTTTCAAAAGTACCAATGACTGCGCCACCGCTTCGCGAGCGAGGGCAGCATGAGTGTTATTGGGAATATCTACTGACTTTACGTCTTCTATTTCATTAAACAGTCCTAGTGCAAACTTAGCGTACAAAATCCTCCCCGCCGCATCGTCAATTCTTTCGTCCGTCACTAATCCCAGTCGATTCGCCCGTTTCATATGTTTGGCAAACAGTTCATAATCAAACGGCAACATCACCATATCAACTCCAGCGTTCACCGCCTGCAGACTGGCCCAAAACGTGTTTCTTCTTCCTTCGTGTACGCCATACCAATCAGACACCACAAAGCCCCTAAATCCCAGTTCCTCCTTTAGAACGCCAGTCAGCAGTTGCTTTTGCAACACCATCCGTTTATCTCCCCAGGTATTGAGACCCACCATTACACTTAAAGCACCGGCATCAACCACCTCGCTAAATGGTGGTAGATAGCGAGAACGAAGTAGCGCCTCATCCGCGACAGTGACACCTTGGTCGATTTTAAAATTTTTATTTAAAGACGTATTCCACCCCATGGCACCCAGACCCAAGTAATGTTTAGGAGCAGCCAACACAAAAACGCTGTCACCATAATTTTCTTGCAGCCCTTCTAGATATGTCGCCCCGAGCTTACCCACCAACTTTGGATCATCCGAAAACGCTTCGTAGGTACGCCCCCAACGAATATCCTGAGGTTGGTCGAGATTTGGACTAAAACTCCAGTTCACCCCCGTAGCTTTGAGTTCAACAGCAGTGGCTTGTGCGACTTTTTTCACCAATTTCGGATTGCCAGTGGCACCAAGCCCGATAGCGTGAGGAAAGACTGTTGCCTCAGGCACCAGAGCATGGCCGTGAATGGCGTCAGCACCATACAGAAGCGGTATACCAAGACGGGATCTAGCCGCCTCACTCTGATACGAATCAACCATCTTCTTCCAGCCGGCTGCTGTATTATCGGTTGGTTTCGCCCCTGCACCGCTTAATACCCCTCCCAGATGATAGACCGCCACATCTCCCGCCTCCGCAAGACTATCCTTCTCCACCAAAGTCATCTGCCCAATTTTTTCCTCCAGCGTCATGTAAGACAAAAGATCCGCCACCCGAACTTCAATCGGCTGCGCTTCATCTAAATACCGCGCATCCGCTGGAGGCATAACCGCAATCGGCTTGGTATCAAAAAAATCAGTCCCCACAACAATCAAAAAAGATCCAAACAAAACCATGAAAAAAGCTACTATCAACATAAGCCGAGTCTTTTTTTTAAGACTTTTCACCTCCATAGTATACATCCCAATTTAGACCGAATCCAAAGTGGTGTTGATGTCAGCAATGATTTCATCAAGCTTGTGGTTACTCTTGATGTAGTACTTACTAACGCCCAAGTCAACATAGGACTGGATAGTCCCGGACTTTTCGGTATTTGATACGACAAAGATAGGAATGTTTTGCCATTTGCCGCCATTGGCTTTTAGCTTTTTCACAAAATCAATACCGTTTTCTTTACCCAGGAGGTTATGGTCAAGCCAGATTGCGTCGACATTTTCCAGATCCTCCAAATAGTCAAGCGCCTGTTGAATACTGCTGACGGAAATGATTCCCAGACCGTTGTCATCTAGGGTGGCATTAAAGACTTCATCAACACTACGTGCGGTGATTACCTCAAAACCTTTTTTCCCAAGTCGCTTATTTACCACATCAAGCAACGCCCGTTCATCTTCGATTACTAGGATGGATTTCTTTTTTGGTAGTGGTTTTTTCATAGCAGGTAAATGTTGTATGACTCTTGTTTTGAGGCAAGGTGTCACAGTGACTAATAATAGAACGATTTATTCTTGCGGTGAGTCGAGAAAGTCTTTTATGTCCTGTGTCATTTCCTCAAGTTTATGATCTGCCTTGACGCTATATTTGCTAACTCCCAATCTAATGTACGAACGTAAGTTGTCTTTACTGGCCGTATTGGAGACAACAAAAATCGGTAGGTGTTTCCATTTACTGTCGGAACTCTTAAGTTTTGCAACAAAATCAAGGCCGGTCTTGTCTCCAAACAAATAATGATCAAGCCATACTGCGTCTATAGTATCGACCTCTTCCATGTAATGAAGTCCCTGATCAACTGTGCGGGCGGAAATAACGTCAAAACCAGCGCCGGTGAGCTTTGCTTCAATTACTTGAAGCAGGGGTCGCTCGTCTTCAATAACGAGTACGACTTTCTTGTTTGTTGGTTTTTTTATCATATTGTTTGGTATAACACACTAATAGCAGGCCTCCTAAGTCCCGTTGGCTGGAACACCGTTCTTTTTCGGTTTTCCAATCTGCAATGACGCATAAAATGTGCTGCCTTTATTTTCTTCTGATTCAAACCAAAGTTTGCCGCCCGATTGTTCAACGATTGATTTGGCTATATAGAGACCCAATCCAGTACCCTCGGTGTCTTTCCCAATCACGTTGTCTGCCCGAAAGAGTTTAGTGAAGATTTTGTCATATTGGTTCTTCGGTATACCGTAGCCCGTGTCTGTTATTTTAAAAATGACGTTCTTCTTATCATCTAATAAAAGTGCCACCTCGATTCTTCCCCGCTCCGGGGTGTATTTTATTGAATTGGATAGTAGGTTCTGGATAACCATGCGCAGGAGCTTAGGGTCAACTTGTATAAGAGGGATATTAACCGCAAATATGCACGAAATCTTCAATTTCTTTTCAGCGACTTGCAACTTTTGCTCGTCCACAACACTTTCAACTAAACCAACAATATTAGTTGGTTTGGATTCACCGTCAAATGTACCTAGCTCAATCCGAGAAACATCCAAAAGAGTATTCACCAGATCAACCATTCGCTGATTGCCTTTGTATATTTCCTCGAGGTACATTTTTTGTTCGGCGCTTATTTCTCCAACATCACCCGTGAGCAACATTTCACTATACCAATTAACGGTAGACAGAGGAGTGCGCAACTGATGAGATGCCAGTGAGACGAACTCCGTTTTGGCTTTATCAATTCCCTTTTCCTTAGTGATGTCGCGAAACACCTCAACCGCGCCAACGAT
>JBBTYP010000001.1:0-12903 GCA_038061715.1 Patescibacteria group bacterium | reverse complement strand
GAAATAGAGTGTTTTAGTGCGATTAGGGCCCTGCATACTGAAGGCTATGAGGATATGGTGATAGTTGATATTGGCGCCACGACCACTAAACTATATATAGCCAAGAAAGGTTTGTTGATGCGTATGCACCGGATACGAGTAGGAGGAGCTACTGCCACTAGTCGGATTGCTAGTGTTCTAAATATCCAATTTGAAGCCGCTGAAATCAAGAAGCGCGAAGTCCAAAAAACAGATGCCGACTACTCAGATATTAAGCGGGCTCACGATACAAGTTTTGATCGGGCTTTTAGGGAGCTTAACCAAGTCTTGCAGCAATACGAAGAAAAAACTAACCTTAAACTAAAGAATGTTTATCTAACTGGTGGAGCAACGCTGTTTCCTGGTATTGAATTGTTGCTACGTGACATCTTGAATCGAGAAGTAGCTCATACCAACGCCTTTGCTAAAGTGTCGTATCCAGCCTTTATGCATGACACTATTAAGGATATTGCCCCGTCATTCACCGTCGCTCTTGGTGCGGCACTACGCACCTTCGAATAACTTTCCACAGTAGCAAGAGTATTATTATTTTAATGCCGCGTATAATATAGACACATGCCGAATACTCCCTCTAGTTCATTCATCCCTAAACAGGGTCCTGCTAAACATTCGCGACAAGTAGTGTCACGTCAGGTTCATCTTTTTACCGTGTTGAGTTACGTATTGTTTTTTGGGGCACTGGCGGCTTCGGCTGGGGTATTTCTTTACGCTAGGCACATCGATAGCCAGCAACGGGAAGAGGTCGCCGCACTTGATACAGCAATTGCAAACTTCAGCGACGAAAAAATGGAACAAGTGAAGGCCTTTAACACCAGACTCATGCAAGCCGAAGATAGGATTACCAATAGCGTATCAGCCATTTCAATTTTTGAAGCACTGGAAGAATCCACTGTCCAGGCAGCCGCTTTGGAATCATTGACCTTGAAGCGGGTAGCGGACGAAAAATTTTTAATAACGGCTCTGATAAACACTGATACTTTTGATTCAACCTTGTTCCAAAGGGGTCTCTACGAAAGAAATCCAGTGATTAAAACGGTCTCTTTTGAGGATGTCAGTCTCGGAACTGTCGCTGGTGAGGAAAGCGAAAAGCCAGCCGGGGTTTCTTTTAAGGCGGAACTCCAAGTGCCATTGACCGCCGTACCCTACGTCCCTGAAGACCAGTTAATTCCACAAACTGGGATGACTGTAATCAGCAGTTCTTCTTCGGTGCCAGCTAGTGAGGCTGTAATATTACCAGTTAACGATTCCAGCTTATGATGCCAACCGGCCTTTTGTCCCAGATTGCACTCATAATCCTTTCGGTAGGGATCATCTTTACTTATATTAGTCCAGCCCTTGATGAGATAAAGAAAACGCAGGACACCATTGGTGTATATCAAAGTGAGCGAGCTAAGGTCTCAGATGTAAATCTAAAATTAGAACAAGTCGCTGCGAAGCTAAATAGTATTAATAGCGACGACCAAAAAAGACTCATTACCTACATGCCAGATAGTGTAGATACGGTGGCGGTTCCGCGCGACATTAAAGCCATAGCCGATAGGTCAGGACTAATTTTAGATCAAGTATCGTATGTCGGAGCCGAGGAATCAAGCAGTGACACATTGATCGATCCGTCTATGGTAAACCAGACTGCCTCGAGTCAAACAGACCCAGAGGCGCATACTTTTGCTGTAAATTTCGAGGCATCATATGAGCAAATAAAGCGATTCTTGGCAGATCTAGAAAAAAACGCTTATCCGCTTGAGGTACACGACCTAGTAATCAAGAAATCCGAAGAGGGTTTTCTGTCGGTTGAGATGAAAATTGTTACTTACGATCGTATCACCCCTTTAATTCCTGGAGACCCAAATTTAGTGGTACCAACATAATAATGTATGGGAAATCTATTTAAAAACATCACAATAGCACTCGGGATCATAACGGTAGTATTTGGCGGTTACTACTTATATACCGAGAGTATAAATTCGTCATTTGAGGAGCAGGGAGCTGAGCAAGCCTTGCAATCGATGTTGGCCAATACTTCGGTTTTTATTTCATACAGCCAGGAACTTGATCGAATCAACCTTGATTTAGCGCTATTTGAAGATAAGCGTTTCCGTTCACTACGCCTCTACACTACACCAGTTAAAGAACAGGCGACTGGTCGAAGTAATCCTTTTAGCGATAGTAGCCAATAATTTCTTTATGGATCCGCTGCAAATCCTTCGTGAGCGCGGTCAAGTGGAAGCCTCCTTTATCGATAAGGCAGCCAAACTGGTACTTGAAACTGGGCGTTCTCACGAATCAGTTTTTTTAGAACTCGGCATGTCCTCCAAAGACGTGCGCGACTTTTTTGCTGATTACTACCAGGTACCAACGTTTACTTTACCAGAGGGTTTTTCTGTCCCGCAGGAAATTTTGAGCTTTATCCCAGAAGAGTCAGCCGTGCATTATCGTAGTATGCCCCTCATGATTGAGGACGATGTATTGGTGGTGGGTACTAGCAATCCAGATGATCTCCAGATGCGAGAAGCCCTGAACTTCATTAGTACCAAGTTCAACAAGCCCTACCGCTTGGTGTACATGCTAGATGCTGAGGTTACTGAGGCACAAAAATTTTACGAAAACTTAGTGGGCGATGTCGGCGTTGCTCTTGAAACGATTGATAAACTCGAAGACGAACTCGACGCCGAAATCGCAGCTACCGGCGACGAAGAAGTATCGGGTAAAGATAGCCATGGAGTTGATCATATTGAGGAAGATGCTCCGGTAACCAAAATTGTTGCCACTATTCTTCGCTATGCGGTCGATGGTAAGGCGTCTGACATTCATATCGAACCCAATCGAACAAAAGTAGGAGTACGGTTTCGAGTTGACGGAGAATTAGTAAAGAGTCTTGAACTGCCAAAAAACGTACATATGGCAGTCGTGGCTCGAGTTAAGATTCTTTCCTCAATGCGACTTGACGAAAGGCGTCGTCCGCAAGACGGTCGTTTCTCAGCTAATTTCGATGATAGAAAAATTGATTTCCGTGTTTCGGTACTCCCGACCAGTTTTGGAGAAAAGGTGGTAATGCGTATTCTCGACAATGATAAAGGGGTTCGCAATCTCGAAGAGACTGGTATCAGCAAAGAGCACCTAGACATCATTAGGCGAGTAATCAACGAACCATACGGAATTATTCTCATTTCTGGACCGACTGGTTCAGGTAAATCAACCACCCTTTACGGAATTTTAGGCGAGTTAGACAAAGCGTCACAAAACGTGCTTTCGTTGGAAGACCCAATCGAATACTCGATCGAGGGGGTCAGTCAATCCCAAGTACGTCCAGAAATTGGATATACCTTTGCCGCTGGATTGCGGGCTGCGCTTCGCCAAGACCCTGACATTATCATGGTGGGTGAGATCCGAGATAAAGAAACTGCCCAGCTGGCTATTCAAGCCGCACTCACTGGCCACCTCGTACTCTCAACTATTCACACCAATAATGCCATTGGGGTCATCCCTCGTCTCATCGACATGGGAGTTGATCCTTACCTTATTGCGCCGACCCTCAAACTCGCTATTGCCCAACGCCTGGCCCGTAAGCTATTTAATGGCGAAGGAATTGAAGAGCAGGTTTCACCCAGTACTAAGATGATGTTTGACGAGACGTTTAAGACTTTACCCGAACGTTACCACGATCGTAAGCCAACAGGCAAAACTTTTATGCATCCAAAGCCGACTCCTCAATCAGCCACTGGACTCAAGGGTCGCACGGCTGTCTCTGAGGTATTGGAAGTTACCGATGAAGTTCAGGAACTTATCTTGCGTAATGCTTCCGAAGAAGAATTTTTCCAAGTGGCCCGAAAAAATGGTTTCGTAACCATGTACGAGGATGCTATTGTAAAAGCACTTAAACATGAAATACCTTACGAAGAAATGAACATCTTTAGGAGTAAAATCGGAAGAGAGCAATTAGAAACAGCACCAGAGACTCCTGTCGATAACCAGTTCAAAGACTTCATTTTTGAGGATATAATTAAGGGTGATGAAACTACTACTGGTTGATGACGATGCGTTCTTGCGCGACATGTATGGCATGAAGTTTTCTGAGTGCGGACATACTGTTGATACAGCTGAAAACCCCGCGGCTGCTATTAGCAAGTTGAGTCAAGATCAAGACTTCGACGCTCTTTTGTTGGATATGGTAATGCCAGGTATGACGGGGGTAGAATTAATCGAAAATATCAAGAATCAATTCCCAGGGCTAAAGACAAAATTCATTGTACTCTCAAATCAAGGACAATCAGAAGATATCGATGAAGCTATGGCAGCTGGAGCACTAGGGTACATTATCAAAGCCGAGTCTATTCCAAGCGATGTGGTCAAGAAAGTTGAGGAATTAGTTAAAAAATAATATATGGCAGTAGATTACAAACGAGAATTTCAAACCCTGATTGACTTGATCGTAGAAGAGAAAGCGTCGGACTTGCACTTCTCCGTCGGAGCCCACCCACTTATACGAGTAGTTGGTTCTCTTATACCGCTGGTAAAGAAACCGATTTTGACAGATACGGATCTCAACGCCTTTGCTAAGATTCTGATGCGCGAAGACCAATATGATCGCTACCTTGAATACAACGAAATTGACTTCTCCTACGAAAGCGCTGCAGGAGTACGATTTCGAGGTAATGCTTTCTACCAACGGGGCAGGATGGGAATTGCTCTGCGTCTCATTCCTAATGTTATACGCTCGATTGAAGAATTAAACCTACCGCCAATTCTCGAGAGTTTTACCCAACGACCGCAGGGATTTTTCCTTTGTGTCGGGCCGGTGGGGCAGGGTAAGTCGACTACTTTGGCGGCTATGGTAAACATGATTAACAAAACTCGTTCCGAACATATTGTAACGATTGAAGATCCCATCGAGTATGTCTATCAAGAAGAGAAGGCGTTAATTGATCAGCGTGAAATAAGTATAGACACCAAAAGTTTTGAACAGGCATTAACCGCAGCTCTGAGACAGGATGTCGACGTTATTTTGGTAGGAGAAATGCGCAATACTGAAACTATTTCCGCGGCTGTGACAGCGGCCGAGACTGGTCACTTGGTATATTCTACTCTCCATACCAACGACGCCGCTCAGACCATTAGTCGTATTGTCGACTCCTTCCCGGCTGCGCAGCAAGCGCAGGTTCGGATCCAGCTGGCGGGCTCACTGATTGCTATCTTTTCCCAGCGTCTCATACCACATATAGCAGGTGGTCTGGTTCCTGCCTATGAACTCCTTATCAATAATAGTGCTGTCAGTAATCTTATTCGAGAAAACCGCATCCATGAAATTGGTTCAGTTATCGAAACTGGTCTAGAACAAGGTATGATTGACATGAATCGCTGTTTGGCTCGAATGGTGCAAAATGGTGACATCACCATCGAAAACGCCTTTGCTCACGCCGTTAATCCAAAAGGACTTGAACGTCTACTCTAAACTATATGTTATTCACTTATAAAGCCATTGATAACACCAATATCCAACGGGAAGGAACGGTGGAAGCACCGACCGTAGATGCTGCCATCAGTGCTGTCCAAAAACGAGGGTATACCATCATCTCCATCGACGAGATAAAGGCGAATCAAGGTCTGGCTGGTTTGATGCAGATTAAGTTTTCGTTTTTCAAGTCAATTTCGCATAAAGATATTGTGATCTTGTCCCGGCAGATTGCCACATTGTTTCAGGCCCAGGTATCACCGCTACGAATTTTTCGACTTCTTTCAGCTGAGGTAGAAAATGACCAACTACAACTAGTACTTAACCAGGTGGTTGAAGATTTACAGGCGGGTAACTCGATCTCACGTGCTTTGGCTGCTCACCCACACGTGTTTACCGCCTTTTATGTGAATCTTGTTCGGGCTGGTGAAGAATCAGGTTCGCTGGAGAAATCATTCAACTATCTAGCTGATTACCTAGATCGTCAATACGAAGTGGCTGCTAAGGCTCGTAACGCATTAGTTTACCCTGCCTTCGTTGTTTCCATTTTTATCGCGGTGATGGGGCTCATGCTCACCTTGGTGATCCCGAGTATTGCTAAGATACTCACCGAAGCTGGACAAGAGCTTCCGATTTACACCAGGATTGTGATTGGTTTGTCTAACTTCATGGTTGACTATATCGGAGTCATATTAGTTTTGTTTTCGTTTGGCGGCGCCGCCTTTTGGCGTTTTTCTAAAACCACGGTTGGAAAGCGCACAATTGATGAATTTATGATCTCGGTACCATATATCGGTGACTTGCAGCGCAAACTCGTCTTGACCCGTATTTGTGACAACATGGCCACTATGCTCTCAAGTGGTATCTCGATTGTCCAGGCGATTGAAGTAACGGCTGATGTGGTTGATAACCTTATCTATAAGGAAATCCTTCAATCTACCTTAATTGAGGTTAAGGGAGGTCGTTCATTTGCCGACTCAATCGGCGACTACTCTCAAGTCCCGACTGTCCTAGCTCAAATGGCTAAGGTGGGTGAAGAGACGGGTAGTTTGGCAAATATTCTGACTACACTGTCTAATTTCTATCGTCGTGAGGTAAATAATGCTGTCGATAGTCTAATCGGTTTGATTGAGCCAGCTATGATTGTGCTGCTCGGTCTTGGGGTGGGGGTGCTCCTGGCTTCAGTGTTGCTTCCAATTTACAACCTTACGAGTACAATCTAAGTATTCAAAAAGAAAGTGGCCTGGACCTAAAGTCCAGGCCACTTTCTTTTCCACATACCCACGCGTGTAAGCTAAGCATAAGCGTATAATAAAGATAGCCACACAACGTAGGCTAAACCTTGAATCACACAGCTGATGACTCAAGTAATCTATAAAATAATTAAATTCATTATAAGTATGCAAACAAAATCACGAGGTTTCACCCTCATCGAACTGCTCGTCGTTATCGCTATCATCGGTATTCTGGCCTCAGTAGTGTTGGCGAGTCTCAACTCAGCGCGCGCCAAGGGAAGTGACGCCGCCATCAAGTCCAGTATCAATAACGCTCGCGCCCAGGCAGAAATCTTTTATGATACTGCGGGTAATAACTACACTAACGTGTGTACAGCGGCAGGCGGAATTTCTACCATGCTGGCAGCAGCTGATAACGCAAACGGCGCAGGTGTTTCAGACTGTAACTCCAGTGCAACCGCTTGGGCGATGGCCGCACAATTGGTATCGGTCCCGGGTGACTACTATTGTGTCGATAGTACAGGTACTGCGAAAACAAGTACGGGCGTAGTTGGGGTGGCTTTTGGAGCAGCCGCTGTCGTTTGTCCTTAATCATGCATTGTGGACAAAACAAAACTCCCTTCGGGGAGTTTTGTTTTGTCCACACTAGGCTCACCGCTTTTCTCCGTATGACCTATAATTTAAGTATCCACATCAGTGGACCGGGTACCCGAGTTATTTTGCACTAACTCCACACAAATTCTATTAGCTAAGTACAACACATGATCAAAACACAATCACGAGGTTTCACTCTGATCGAGCTTCTAGTCGTCATCGCTATCATCGGCATTCTGGCCTCAGTAGTGTTGGCGAGTTTGAACTCAGCAAGAGACAAGGGAGAAGATGCTGCGATTAAATCAAATCTTAACAATGCGCGTGCTCAAGCCGCACTTTACTACGAAGATAATACTAGTAGTTATCTTGGCGTCTGTGCAGCGGCACAATCAGCTACACCAGGTGGTATTCTAGGCTTGGTATCGGCCGCGATCGGTGGCGGAGCTGCCGTAGCCGACTGCGATGACGATGCCAACGGCTGGGCCGCTGAAAAAGAACTTAATTCTGGCACATTCTACTGCGTAGATAGTGTTGGAGCCTCAGTGGAAAACGCTGCAACCAAAGGCGCAACCGCAACTAATTGTTAGTAGATATAATTTCTACCCAAAAAGCGCACAACTGTGCGCTTTTTGTGTTGGTACCCTGCTAGCATACGGTATGATAGGGTGATGATTTTAGAAATTCTCCCGCTCTGGTACCAGTACACTTTAGTCGCAATATTTGGATTGATTATCGGTAGCTTTCTTAACGTCTATATCTATCGTCTTCATACTGGCAAATCACTCGCTGGGCATTCCCATTGTCTTTCTTGTGGTGCTGGTCTTAGAGCCTACGAACTAATCCCACTCATTTCGTACTTATTTTTGCGCGGGCGGTGTCGAACTTGTGGCTGTCACATTCCACTCCGCTACTTCCTGGTGGAATTATTGACAGCCGGATTTTTTGTACTGTCTTATCAGCTTGCGACTAGTATGCTTGAGTTTGTTTTTCTGGCCTTAGTCATGTCATTGCTTATAGTGATTATAGTTTATGATATCCGCCACTACATTATTCCCGACAGTCTTACCATTGTCCTCACAATAGTTGCTCTGGCTTGGTATGGTTATCAGGTTTATGTTGGCACAAATTGGCTGATGGCAGGGGAAGCCATTCTAGCGGCGCTCGCAGGAGCCAGTTTCTTTTTTGTTTTGTGGTTTATTTCAAAAGGGAAGTGGCTTGGTTTTGGGGACGTGAAGCTGGCTTTCCCACTTGGTCTTATAGCTGGTCCTGGATTGGTTTTTTCAATGATCGTTTACTCATTTTGGGTGGGAGCCGCTGTTAGTCTGCTTCTCATCGCTGTGGGCAAATTTGTGCGGGGACAAATCCGCTTACGTAAGTGGTTCGGCCGACTTACAATTAAGAGTGTCGTGCCCTTTGCACCATTTATGATTACTGGGTGTCTGATTGTCTTATTCACTCATTACAATGTCCTCTCGCTTTTCTCATCTTTTTAAAAAAATAAACGGCTTTGGGTTGATTGAGCTCATGGTGAGTATTAGTATTATGATGTTGGTGGCGGCGGTTATTCTAGCGAGACAAAGTGCCTTCAACGGCGCTGTGCTGCTACAAAGCCAAGCTTACGAGATTGCTCTCACTGCCAGGGAGGTGCAGACTAATGCCGTGAGCGCATCAGTGTTAGCGGGAACGGCACGGCAAATGTTGGGACTTTATTTTGACACCAGTCGCAACACCACCTATCGTATCTTTAGAGATGTTCAAGGAAATGGTTCATATGATGTGTCGGAAGAGTACGGCCAACAAAATTCCCTCGATTCACGCTTTGAAATAAAAGCTATTAGAGTAGGCGGTACAGCACAAAATAGCGTGTCAGTGATGTTTGAAAGACCTGATTTTGATGCTAAGTTCTATGTTGGTACATCTCAAGTTAGTGCTGGTTTGGTTGAGATTGATATTGGCACCAAAGATAATAGCGCCGTTGGAGTGAAAACAATAATGATAACCGCCACCGGTCAGGTTACGGTACAATAATATTATGAGACTATTCCGCTCACAGTCTGGCTTTACCCTTATTGAAATGATTGTTTCGTTGGCAATTTTTGGCATTGTGGTGACGGTGTCGGTAGGCGCGCTTTTGGTGTTGGTGGGAACCAACCAGCGCTTGCAGGGGGAACAAAGAATTATGACTAACCTCTCGTTTGCACTTGATAGTATGACGCGAGAGATCCGGACGGGTAGTGCGTATTGGTGTTTTACTAGTTCAAATAATAATCAATACACAAATAACGGCAACCTTGACTCAATCCTAAATAAGACAGCCGTGCTTGATTGTGCAAATGGGCATGGTAACAATGCGAATGCTTGGAACTTTCATGGGATGGCTTTCTTAGAAGGCGGAGACAGTATTTCGGGTACTGTTGATAACAGAATCCTATATTTCTACGATAAACCAAATAAAACTATCTACCGCCGTGTCGGTACAACAAAACAGGCAATTGTCTCAAGTGAGATAAACGTAATTGATGTTGACTTCTTTGTAACTGGAAGTGAAGACTTAAACACTGATCCAGCTTCCGATACGCTGACCGATATTAAACAACCAACCGTCACCATTTATATTCGAGCCTCTGAAAACGCCGATGGTAGCGGTAAGCAATTTGAAGTCCAAACCACCGTAACGCAAAGAACCCTCGATGTATGAAATACCAACCTTCACGAAAAATCGAAGAGAATTCTGGATTTAGTCTAGTTGAAACTCTAGTGGCAATTACTATTTTGCTCTTGGTGATTATTGGCCCACTCACCATCAGCTCATCTTCGGTTCGTAGCTCGGCTTTTGCCAGTGAACAGGTGACGGCTTTTTTCTTGGCTCAAGAAGGTGCGGAGTTAGCGCTCAAGGGTAGAGACGACTTGTTACTAGAATATTTTTGGTTAATACCTAGCCCTCCGGGTACTGCTCCTAGTAACCCTGATCCTTGGACTGATTTTAAAAGAATCACCAGTGGAGCTCAATTCGCTAATTGTTATGGTGCAGCTGGTTGTGGGATGTATATTAATACAAATGGGTCACTATCAAGTGCTACCACGTGTTCGACTATCGCTAATTGCCAGCTCTATCTGGATAAAAATCCTAGTGTTGTCCGTTCCCGGTACACTCACAATAATACAGTTGGAACTACGCCCACCCCCTTTACTAGAGTGATTAAGTTTGCCACCGTTGGTTTAAACGAAGTAAGCGTTACCTCAACCGTGACTTGGCAGTCTGGCTTTTCCCGAGATCAGCAACAGGTTGTGGTCCAAACTAGTATTTTTAATGTCTATGGTACAAATTAACCACAAACAACTAAGACGGGAAGAACGGGGCTTTGCATTGCTCATGACTTTAATCGTAGTTACAATCGTGATTGCTATCGGATTGACTGTACTCGACCTTTCCACCAAACAAGTGCGCTTGGCTGCCAACGCGCGAGACTCAGAGATTGCTTTCCATGCTGCTAATGCCGGTATGGAATGTGCTAGGTATTGGCGTAACCAGAGTAGTGTTTTGATGGAGAGCGGCGCTGCCATTTCGCCGACTTGTTTCACTGGCGGCTCGCTTTTTAGTAATAACAAGACGACCATCAGCAGCGACAGCAATGGTGCAGTATACAAATACGACTATTCTTTTACTTGGGCCGGGGGCAATAGATGCTCAGAGATAACAACGCTTGTCGCCTCAGCCGTGGCTCTCGGTTCCGGTATTACTATAAGCAACATGAACACTTTGATACCGGGGTATCCTGGTGGTATCCCAGACACAAAAACCTGTAATGCTGGTGAACGTTGTACCGTTCTTTCCGTCCGTGGTTACAATAAGCCCTGTGGGAGCACGACTGGCTACGGTACCGTCCAGCGCGAAGTACTGCTACAATTCTAAGCATGAGCTTAGCGGAACAAAAAAAGCGGCTAAAACAGCTGCGGGAGACGGTATTGTATCATCAGAAACGATATTACGATCAAGATACCCCAGAGATTAGTGATGAAGCATATGATGCTTTGATCGAGGAATTGGGGGTATTGGAGATTGAGCTGGAAGGGAAGAAGAGTAAGGTAACGGCGGAAGTCGGTGGTGGTGTTTCAAAGGCTTTTGCGAAAGTAAAACACAAACTGCGACAGTGGTCTTTTGATAATGTGTTTGATGAGGTCGAGTTGGCTGAGTGGGAGGCTCGTGTAGCTCGGCTCCTTAAGGAAGCAGAGGTACCAGGAATGCTGTCCTACGTAGCTGAACACAAGATTGACGGTCTCAAATTAGTGATTGAATATGACAAGGGGGTGTTGGTGCGAACTGCCACTCGGGGTAACGGCGAAGTTGGTGAAGATGTAACTCATACTGCCCGTACGATTAAAAGTTTGCCGCCAGTTTTAAAACAACCAGTGAGTTTGGTTTGCGTCGGAGAGGTATGGTTAGCTGATAAAGAACTGGAACGGATCAATAAAGAGCGCCAGGTGGCGGGCGAAGCGGAATTTGCCAACCCTCGCAATGCCGCCGCTGGTTCGCTACGCCAACTTGATCCAGCCGTCGCCCGCCACCGTAATCTTTCTCTGACTGTTTATGACCTGGACTTGCTTGATGTCCATGATACTAAATTGGCTGCACCTGACTCACAATGGGAAGAACTGAAGCTTCTAAAAGCACTCGGCTTGCCGACTGACAGTAATACTAAGCTCTGTAAGAGTGTTGAGGATATTGAAACTTTTTATAGTGACTGGAAAGATAAACGTCACATGCTTGTACACGGCATCGACGGGGTGGTTATAAAAGTAAATGAAGTACCACTTCAAAAAGTGCTCGGCTATACTAGCAAGTCACCACGCTTCGGAGTCGCCTATAAATTCCCCGCCGTAGAGGCAACGACTGTAGTTGAGGATATTCAACTACAAGTCGGGCGCACAGGTGTTATCACTCCCGTCGCGCACTTGCGGCCAGTCCGTATCGACGGCTCAACCGTCTCTCGGGCTACCCTACACAACGAAGACAATATTACACGACTTGATGTGCGCGTTGGAGATACGATAATTTTACGAAAAGCTGGCGATATTATTCCCGAGATTGTATCGGTAGTTTTGAGTTTGCGACCACAGAAGTCTAGAGCTTATAAATTTCCCACCCACGTGTCTGAGTGTGGTGGAGACGGTCAGATAGAGCGTATCCCCGGCGAGGCGGCCTATCGTTGTGTATCGAAGGATTCAGGAGTTTTGCATCGTCAGCGGCTTTACTACTTTGTAGGAAAGACAGCGATGAACATTGATGGGGTCGGCCCGAAGATTATTGATACGTTTTTAGATAATGGTTTAATTTCCTCCCATGTCGATTTATTCACTTTGACTGAAGGTGACATCAAAGACTTGCCTGGTTTCAAAGATAAGTCAGCGGAAAATATTATCAACGCCATTACTGCAGTGCGAACAGTCCCACTTCATCGCTTTTTGGTCGGGCTGTCGATTGACGGTGTGGGGGAAGAGACAGCGAGGCTTCTGGCGGACCGGTTTGGTACGGTGGCGGCGCTGCGCGCCGCCCTCAAGGAGGGTGTGATCGACTGCATCGCGTCG